>JBFZFE010000029.1:0-6434 GCA_041306525.1 Verrucomicrobiota bacterium
CAAGCCGCGTTCGCGGCACATCGCGGCGATGCCCGCCATGGCGGTGCCGCAAATGCCGATGAAATGGACAGATTTGACCTCCTTGGCGGTCATCAGTAGAGATGCACCTAACAAATATGCCCGGCCAAATCAACGCCCCAGATTTCAACCTCGCCGCCACCCTCGAATGCGGCCAAGCGTTTCGGTGGTCACGCGCGGCGGACGGCTGGTTCACGGGCGTGGTGAAGGGCAAGGTCTGCCGGTTGCGCCAGGACGACGACAAGTTGACGGGCGACGTTGATCCACACTACCTCGCGCTGGACCGGTCGTTGACCCAAATCGTGGCGACGTTCCCAGCGGAGCAGTCGCTCCAAAACGCCGTCCGGCAGCACTGGGGACTGCGTGTGCTGCGTCAGGAACCGTGGGAAACACTGGCGTCGTTTATCGCGAGTTCGACCAAGCAGATTGTGCAGATTCGCCAGATCGTCGAGAACCTTGCGCGCTGCTTCGGCGAGCCGGTCGGCGCACACTACAGCTTCCCGGCCGCGGCGGTCATCGCGCGCCAGAGCTTGCCGGCCTTGTTGGCGTGCAAACTCGGGTTTCGCGCCAAATATCTGCTGGCCGCCGCGCGCGCCGTCGATGACGGCACACTCGACCTCGCCGCGCTGGCCGGCATGGAACACGGGCGCGCCGTCGAGGAATTGACCAAGTTACCGGGCGTGGGCCCCAAGATCGCGAACTGCGTTTTGCTTTTCTCCTGCGGGCATGACGCCGCGTTCCCGGTGGATGTCTGGGTGGCGCGTTCGTTGCGGCGAATGAAGCGGCGCGTGGATTTCGGGCCCCAAGCCGGTTGGGCGCAACAATATCTATTCTTTGCTGAGCGCACGCGCCGCCGCCAGACGCTGCTCGATGTTGCGGCGCAAACCTGATTGGCGTTCCGTGGTGGCCGCCAACGCCTGCTGGAAAGCGGTGACGGCCGCGGTGACGCGACCTTGCCGGAGCAGAATGCCACCGAGCGTGTCCAGGTAATGGGCGCGGCGGGCCGGCTGAAGTTCAATCGCTCGCTGGGCGTATTGGACGGCCTCGTCGAGGTTGGCGCCCAACTCGCCGTAGGCCCACGCCAGATTGTTCAAGGCATCGGCATTGGCGGGGTCGCGTTGCACCGCCAGCCGGTAAGCTTGGGCGGCTTCGGGCATCAGCTTCTGCTTGGCCAGCGCGTTGCCAAGGTTCATGGCGTAATAGGAATTGGTCCGCGCCAGGTCGGCGGCGAGCCGGTAATGGCCCGCGGCGGCGACGAGTTGGCCGGTGCGTTCGAGGTGGATGCCGAGATCATTGTGTTCGTCGGCGGTCAGGTGCCAGGTGGCGCGTTCGGGCGGACAGACCAGGAGCGTCCACCAACCGCCACGGTCCCAGAACCGGCGGAAATCCTCGACGGACATTTCGTAATCAGGCCGCGAATCGGTGTGGACGATCACCAGTTGGCGGTAGGCGTCGTAGCGCTGGACGAGGAAGAAATGGTCGTTGTTGCCGAAGCGGCCGCGCACGATGAGGGGAACGCCGCTGGTGAGTTTATCGCGCAAATCGTTGAAGTTGCCCCGGTATTGCCGGGCCCAGAACCCGAGGCGGCGGGCATGTTCAAGAAGATCAATGGTGAGCACGCCTTGCGGTCCCGCGGGCAGGTCGTCCTGGGACATCGCGCGACCGTAATAGCCGGCCACCATGGCGAGAGCGGCGGGGCCGCAGTGGTTGGGTTTCTGGAGTACGAAGGGCACGTTGCGGGGGGACTGGTGAGTGGCGCAGCCGGCAAGCAGGACCAGGAGCAGGAGGGAGGTTTTCATCAGCCGACGCGCAGTTGAATCTCGCGGACGCAGCTCCGGCCGAGGCGGTTTTGGATTTGCTTGAGCATCTCCGGCAGGATCGGTCGGAAGGATTGGATGTGCGCCGAATGCGGGACGTGGACGATGAGTTTGCCTTTGCGCAGCGACGCGGGACGCGTGTACTCGGCGGCGGCGGGGCCGACAATCTCGGCCCAGCGCTCAAAGAGTTGCGACTCGTAGAGGCGTTGTTCGAGACCCAAGCCCTTGACGACGTCGGGAACGAGGGCGCCGAGGGCAGCGGCCCGCGAGACATCGGCCGGGCGGCCAAAAGGCTGCCATTCGCGGAGGACCTGCTTGCGCAGGGAGGGAGTCACAGCGTCACACCTGCTTGGCGGTTGCGGTTGCGGCGGCGGCTTCGATGCCGTTGTTGCCGATGGCTTCGACGGGGCAGCCTTCCATGGCTTCGCGGCATTGCTGTTCTTCCTCGGGGGAGACCGGCTGCTTGTTGACGAAGCTGTGCCCGCCCTCTTCATTGCGGGTGAAATTGAGCGGGGCCGTTTCGCGGCACAGATCACAGTCGATGCACTGGTCATCGACGAAGAACTTGCCGGGAAGGTTGTCGGTGTAACGATGTTCGAATGAAGCCATGTCAAAACTCCTGCGCGGGTTTGCGAGGCGGACTATACGAGCCGCCCGGAACCGGTTCAACAGGTTTGTCGAATCGGTCCCATTGACAACCCCGGCGTGCTGCCTAGGTTTTCCCAACCAAAGGAAGGAGCATCGCTATGGCACAGAATGTTTCAGCCACCGGACGCACGACCGTGGATCAACTTCGTGAACAGGCATCGGTTGTGGGCCAGGATGTTCAGGAACTGGGGCGCATTGCCAAGAGTTGCGCGTCCGAGGGCCTGCATCAGGGCCGTGAGAAGGTCGAGGTCTGGGAAAAACAGATGGAGGACAAGGTCCGCGAAAAACCGATGCAGGCCATCCTCATCGCCGCCGGCATCGGGTGCGTTCTCGGGTTCCTCCTGGCGCGCCGGTAAGTTGCCGAGGATCAACCAAGAAACTGAACCCGGGCCCTGACGCATGCCCGGTGGAGGGGGAGTCACCACCAGATGAACGACATGTTTGAGCCAGGCTCCGGCAGCCATCGCGGAACCGCCGTTGCGCCTGAAGAACCCGCCGGTGACGGCGAGTTCTTCAGTCGCTTGGGCAAACAAGGGGCCGAAGCGTGGGAATACATCCGCTACTACACGAGTGCGAAGCTTGATGGCGCGAAGCTCTCGGTCCGTGAGGCTGCCCAGAAACTGGCCCTCGCGATTGTCGGCGGGATCGTGGCCATGTCGCTCATGATCGTGGCCGGTATCTATTTGGTCGATGGACTGGCCGAAGGCATTGGACTGCTCGTCGGTGCGGCTTGGCTGGGTAAATTGCTGGCCGGCCTGCTCATTCTCGGCCTGTTCGGCAGCATCATCGGCGGCGGACTCCGCGCCGCGAAAACACGGTCGTTCCGCGAAACCCGCAAGAAGTACGAAGAACGTCAACGCCAACAACAAGCCCGGTTTGGTCACAATGTCACCCACTAACTCACTTCCAGCTGTTCGCCCTCCCCGGACCGAGCGGGAATACCTCCAGCAACAAGCGGCCTATGCGCGGGACGCACTCAAGCGCGTCGGCAAGGAAACAGCGCAGACCGCCAGCCAGCCAACCAGCTTGGTCGGCTATGTGGACCGCCACCCGATTCTGACTCTCGGCATCGCAACGCTCGGGGGAGCGCTGCTGGGTGGGTGGCTGGCCGGCCCACGGACATCCGCCGCCCCGGAACCAAGACGACCACGGCAACGCTTGAGTTCTCATTTTTCCTCGATTTATCACAGCGTCGTTGCGCCCCCGTTGCAGGCAGCGATCCACCAAGCCATCGCCCAGATTTCACACGGTTTCGCCTCGCAGCAACACGGGGAGGACCAAGCCGCCTCCGAGCCACAGGCGACCGGCACCACATCATCCCCTGTTCCCTGACAAAGAATTAACCAACGAGGAGGTCACCATGCCCGGCATCATCAATGGCGTCGATACCAGCGCAGTGGAGAAGACCGTCGAAGCGATCAAGGCACAACCTGGCTTGGCGCGCTTTCAGTTTCGGATCCGGAACAAATGGATCGACGGCGGCCTGAACCAATCCACCGTGAACTCCTTCCACGGCGCCAACCAGGAAATCGACCATCAACAGCCCTTCCACATGGCCGCCGACGAGCCGCCCGTGTTGGCCGGTGAAGACCGCGGGGCCAACCCCGTCGAGCATCTGCTGCACGCCTTGTCGGCCTGTCTGACGACGACGCTGGTATATCACGCGGCGTTGCGCGGCATCCGGATCCAGGAACTGCAATCCGAACTCGAAGGTGACATCGACCTGCGCGGTTTCTTGGGCCTCGCCCCCGATGTGCGGCGCGGTTACGAAAACATCCGCGTGAAGTTCAAAGTCAAAACGGACGAAGCCAATCTCGAACGGCTCAAGGCGTTGAGCAAACTCTCCCCCGTCTTCGACGTCACCAGCCGCGGCACCAAGATCGACGTGCAGATCGAGCCGCAGTAATCCATCGTCCCAAGCCTGCCGGTAATATGGAACCGCGTCGGCCGCGACCAACCGACGTTGGTGGCGGGCGCAACGTTAACCTTTTGGCGGCCATGGTTTTCATGTATAGGCAGGGAAACGGATGAGGACAGGAGTATTGCTAGCAGTTACCCTCTGGGCGGTTGTTGCCGGTATTGCGCCGGCAAACCCCTACGAAGCACCCGCGGCGGCGGCGGCGCAGACTGAGATTGATTTGCTCGTCTTCAGCCGCCTCCAGAAACTCGGCATCACCCCGGCCAGTGTCTGCTCCGACGCGGTGTTTGTGCGGCGCGTTTACCTCGATGTCATCGGGACGCTGCCGCCGGCCGCCGAAGCGGTCGCCTTCATCGACGATACCAGCCCCAAGAAACGCCAGCTGCTGATCGACAAACTGTTGGAACGCGATGAGTTCGCCGATTATTGGGCCTTGAAATGGGGCGATTTGTTGCGGGTCAAGGCCGAGTTCCCGGTCAACCTCTGGCCCAACGCCGTTCAAGCCTATCATCGTTACATCCACACCGCGCTGAAGCAGAACCTCCCGTATGACCGTTTCGCCCGCGAACTGTTGACGGCCAGCGGCAGCAATTTCCGCGTTGGCCAGGTCAACTTCTGGCGCGCGGTGCAGAACAAAGATCCCAATTCGCTGGCCCAAACGGTCGCACTGACGTTCATGGGAACGCGTGCCGACCGTTGGCCGACCAACCAACTGGCCGGCATGTCGGCGTTCTTCGGGCAGGTCGGCTACAAAACCACCGCCGAGTGGAAAGAGGAGATCGTCTATTTCAACCCCGCGCTGGCGACCAACAATCCGACCGGCACAGCCACCTTCCCGGATGGCAAGACCGTCACCCTCGGTCCCGACCGCGACCCCCGCGAAGTTTTTGCCGAATGGCTCATCACGCCGAGAAATCCTTGGTTCACCCGCAACATCGCCAATCGGGTCTGGTCCTGGCTCATCGGTCGCGGCGTGATTCACGAGCCCGACGACATCCGGCCCGACAATCCACCCGCCAACCCCGAGCTGCTGGCCTACCTGGAAAACCAATTGATCGCCGCCCGCTACGACTTGAAACAGCTTTACCGGCTGATCCTCAACTCCCGCACCTACCAGCTTTCCGCCATCCCGCGCAGCCAGCATGCCGAAGCGGGCGCCCTGTTTGCCTCCTATCCCTTGCGCCGGCTCGAAGCGGAGGTGTTGATCGACGCCATCAACCAGATCACCGGCACGACCGAGGAATATTCCAGCCCGATTCCCGAGCCGTTCACCTTCATCCCCAAGGACCAGCGTTCCATTGCGCTGGCCGACGGCAGCATCACCAGCACGTTCCTGGAATTGTTCGGCCGTTCCTCGCGCGATACCGGCCTTGAATCGGAGCGCAACTCCAAGATCACCGCCGGCCAAAAATTGCACCTGCTCAACTCCAGCCACATGCAACGCAAAATCGAGAACGGCCCGAAGATGCAGGCCTTGTTGCGCAGCCGGGGCGCGCCGCGCGACGTGGCGACGAAGCTGTACCTGACCATTCTTTCCCGCTACCCGACCGAGGACGAACTGCGCACCGTCATGGCGTACATCCCGACCGGCAGCGTGGACAATCGCAACGCCTTGGTGGACGTTGCTTGGGCGCTGATCAACAGCGCGGAGTTTTCTCACCGGCATTAACAAGGAACACAGGAGGCACCTCGATGAACTCAAACCCCATTTCCCGTCGCGACGCGTTGCGGCTCGGTTTTCTCACCGCGGCCGGCACGTTGATTGCCGGTCGCATGAGCTTCGCCGCCGCATCCACGCCGGTGCTGACCGGGGTGACGCCGGTAACGGGCGCAGCCGGTAAGGTCCAGGCCAAGGCCAAGGCGGTGATCCAGATCTGGATGTGGGGCGGACCGCCGCACCTCGACACGTTCGACCCGAAACCCGAGGCCGGCAGCGATTACACCGGACCGCTGAACAAACCCATCGAGACCAACGTGGCCGGCATCCGCATCGGCGAATTGTTGCCGTTGTTGGCGAAACAGGCCGACAAATA
>JBFZFE010000030.1:0-4789 GCA_041306525.1 Verrucomicrobiota bacterium
TCGCGGAAGAAGCTGGCATTGAGCTTCTGCCGGGCGAAGCCTTGGGTCACGCGGATGCCATTGACCGACTCCGCCAATGTCGAGGTGACGCGGCTGAAACTCTCTTGGACCGCCCGGTGAGCGGAGCTGAGTTTGCGGCGGAAATGCTGGTTCAAGAACCAGATCCCCGGCGCCATGACCAGCATGACAATGAATACCACCCAGTCGTAATAAAGAATCGCCAACCCAGCGATCAACATCTGGCCGGACTGGACCATGGTGACGAACAACACGTCCTGCACGCCTTGCCGGACGGAGTCTGCATCCGAGGTCATCCGACTCAGGATGCGGCCGAGCTTGGTCCGGTGGTAAAAGCTCATCGGCATCCGCATCAGGTGACGAAAGATGTCGGCGCGAATGTCCTGCATCACGGCTTCGCCGAGCTCCAGCGCCAGTCGCTGACGGAAGTGCAGGGTGAACTGCATGAGGAAAGCCATCAAACAGAAGCCGAGCGACCACCACAGCAGTCGGTTGGTGTCGCCGCCAATCTTGAGACCGCCCACGGCCGTCCCAAGCAGCCAGCTGACGGCGTTGATCTGCATCGGGCGGATCGTCACCAGGAAGAACAGCCAGTTGCGCTTCGACCGGTAAGGTCGCGTGTAGGCGAACAACCGCCGGATCAGCCCGAAATCCAGCGGCCGCACGTCGGCCTCGAAATCGGGCTCGCGCTGGAAGTGCGTGATCGCCACGTTGGGTTGCGCTTTCATCGTGCCCGGCCCTCCGCGAATTGCAGGGTCGCGATACGCCGGTAATGACCATCTGTGCGCATCAACTGCTCATGCGTGCCGGTCTGCACGATGCGCCCCTCGTCGAGCACCACCACGAAACTGGCGCGCCGCAGAGCGCTCAGCCGGTGAGCGACGATGAAAGTAGTGCGGCCACGCATGGCATTTTCCATTCCATCGAGGATTTCGTGTTCCGTCTGCGGATCAACAGCCGCGGTTGGATCGTCGAGCAACAGAATCGGCGGATCGAGAAGCACGGCGCGCGCAATCGCCAAGCGCTGGCGTTGCCCGCCGGAGAGATTTGACCCCGTCTCGCGCAGCACCGTGTCGTAGCCTTTTGGCATTTGCAGGATGAATTCATGGGCTGCCGCAATCCGGGCCGCCTGTTCAATCTGCTCACGGGTGGCGTGTGGGTGACCAAAGGAAATATTGGCCGCGATCGTGTTGCTGAAGAGAAAACTTTCCTGAAACACGGTGCCAATGTTTCGCCGCAACTCTTGCAGGTCGAGGGCCCGCAAGTCCACGCCGTCCAGCAGCACGCGTCCACGAGTCGGGTCGTAGAACCGCGGAATCAGGCTCATCAGCGAGCTTTTGCCGGCCCCCGTCGCGCCGAGGATGGCGACGCATTGACCGGGTTTGACCTCCAGGTCAATGTCTTCCAGCACAGCTTCCCCGCGTTGGTGGCTGAACCAGACATGCTCGAAACGCACAGCGCGACCCTGAGTGGTGGCAGGCAACCTTGCCGGTTGCGCGGGGCTCTGGATTTCAATCGGGGCGTCCAGGATCTCAAAAACGCGACGCGCACCGGTCAGGCTTTGCATGGCGGTGTTGTTGACAGTCGCCAAGTTCTGGACCTGCGCTGAAAACTGCTGGATCAATCCGATGAACACCACCAAGCCAAGCCCGAGCGGGAACTCGCCGCGAATCACCAGCCAGCCGCCATAGAACAGCGCCACAAAGATGTTGATCTGGGTGATGAAAGAAATGCCGGGGCCGTAGATGCTGACGCGCCAGAAAATCTTCTGTTGCTGGTCACGGACAGCCCGATTGGCGGCTTGGAACTGGTGGGTTACCTCGGGTTCGCGCGCAAACCCCTTGATGACCTGGATGCCTTGGATGAATTCCGCGAGTTTGCGGATCATTTCATCCACCAACTCACGGTTTTTCTGGTACTCAGGCCGCACAACCTTCGAGTGATAGGCCGAGACCATCCACAAAAGCGGGGTTGTTGCCAGACAGGCCAGCGTCAATCGTGGGTGCAGGCTCAGCATGTAAGCGAGATAAACCGCGAGCGACAACCCCATGATCACGATCTGTATGACGACCCCGTCCACGAAGGAGCGCACATGCTGCACGTCGCCGGTGACGCGGTTGATGATGGCGCCGGTGGCATTGTCGTCGTAGAAACGGAAACTCAGGCGCTGTAGTTTGTCGTACACCGCAGCGCGCAACTCGACAACAATCCGTCCTTGCGTGAGATCGTTCATCGTCACCGTGTAGAAGTAGGTCAACACCGCCCGCAGGGCCGCCAAGACCAGAATGGTGAGGCTGATCAAAAGGATGGCGGTCAGCGGGGAATCCTGTATCTGGGGCTGCCACCCGAATGGCCAGCGGGGCGGTTTGGCGCCCGCTTCCATGTGGAAGTGCAGAAAATCGATGCCGAGTCCCCACAAGCTCAGGCCGCTCAGGCCGAGGGCCAGAATGAGCACCTGCACGCTCAAGACTTTCACACAACCCGACCGGTAGCGCCAAGCCAGCGCGAGCAAGCGCCGGCTTAACGCCCAATTACTAGGGCCATCGTCTTTGGAACTCTCCGATTGCACAGATGGCAAAAAGGAAAACACGTTGCCGCCCGTTACACAAGCGGCAAAACAGAGGCGCGCGCGGCCGGCGCTTAGGCAGTGGGAGGATTCTGCGGGGGCGGATCGGCGGGTGGCTGGTTCTTCTCCCGCATCGCCGTCAGCGCGGCACTGCCGGCCATGATGGCGCAAAACAGAAAGCCGATGCCGATCAGAACGGCCCCGACCTTGTTGAAGGTCTTGGCCTCGATGTTCTCATTGAACCAGCCGTCGTAGCTGAACCAGATCAAAAAAATGAGCGCGATACCCGCCCGGATTCCGTATCGATTCCGGACTTCGACTGGGGTTTCACGCGGCGCGGGGGCTTGTTGTTCTTCCATGGCGCAACTCTAATAAAGGGCGGCCCGCACAATTTCAATGATGGAACGCTTCTTGGCGGCTTTCGGCGGCTTCAGCTCGGCCAATTTTCGAATCGGCAGCTGGATCAACTCGTATTCCGCCTGCAACCAATCATCCATCTCGTGACCGGGCTGGCAACCGCGTTCCTGGAAGATCTGGTAGGCACGCGCCGCAATCTCGGCAGGTTTGGGTTGCCGGGTCGGTACACTGGTCTCACTGGTTTTGCTCGGCGTGCTCATGCTGCTCTACGAAAGCTCCAGAGATAATGTCACAGCATTTGCAATAAATCAAGGGCACGAGCCGGGAGTTTGCACCGGCCGGCACCTGCCGATAGCGTGGCTCAATAGGAAATCGTGTCACCGAAATTGCCAGAAAACGTCTGGGCGAAAATCAGCCAGCGATCACTGCGTGAGAATAAGTTTCTTCTGCTGATTCCGTTCACCGGGGCAGCCGTTGGACTGACAGCGGTTGGAATTGCACACGTCATCGCTTGGCTTCAGCGTCTCGCTTGGGGCAGCGGTCGTGACTTGCTCAACGCGGCCGAGAGTGTCCCCTGGAGCCAGCGGATCCTGATCCTGCTGGTTGGCGGCCTGCTCGTGGGGTTGATCGGCCGGCTCTTCAAGGTGGAAACAGGTGGCGCGGGCCAAGCCGGGATGGTGCAGGCATTGGCGCTGCGCAGTGGTTACATTTCCTTGCGCAACACCATGCCGCGAGTGGTGTGCGGCATGATCACGGTCGCCGCCGGTGGTTCGCTGGGCCGCGAAGGACCCATGTCACAGTTTGCCGCTGCGCTTGGCTCCTGGCTGGCGCGCACCTTCCACCTCAACACGCAGCAGGTCCGGGTTCTGACCTGCGCCAGCGGTGCGGCGGCAATTGCGGCCGTCTACAACGCACCGATTGGCGGTTCATTGCTGGCCTTGGAGGTGCTCATGGGCAGCTTCGCGCTGGAAGTGCTTGGCCCCGTCGTGGTCGCCTCGGTCATTTCGACACTGATCTTCCGCAGCGCCATGGGCGATCTGCCGCGGTTCGTGTTGCCGGCCGTCTTGAAGGATGAATACCGGCTCATCTCGGGTTGGGAGTTGATCGCCTACTTGGGGCTCGGGGTGCTTGCCGGGATCGTTTCCGTGCTCTTTGTGAAAACGCTGTTCTGGTCCGAGGACGCCTTTGCCAAATCGCGCCTGCCCACATGGCTTCGGCCGGCAGTCGGCATGACGCTTGTCGGGATCATCGGCATCTGGTACCCGCATGTGTTTGGCAACGGCTATGAATCGGTCAATCTCACGTTGCACGAGCGATTCCCTTGGGAACTGCTGCTGATCTTGCTGCTGGTCAAATTGGCGGCAACGGCACTGACACTCGGCAGCGGCGGGGCGGGTGGGCTCTTCATGCCAACACTGATGGTGGGGGCTCTGCTGGGCGGTGCATTTGGATTCGGCATTCATTCCTGGTTGCCGGCTCACACCGCGCAGTATGGCGCCTACGCGTTGGTCGGCATGGGCGGCGTGCTGGCGGGAACAACGTTCGCCCCCATCACGGCGATCATGATGATCTTCGAGCAGACCGACTCTTACCAGATCATCCTGCCTTTGATGCTTGTTTGCATCGTCAGCAACGTGGTCGCCCGGCTCTTCATGGGCGAACCGGTTCACCTCCAATCGTTGCGCCGGCGTGGCATCATCTTGCCGCGTGGCCCCGAGGAGAGCGTCATGCAGAATCTCCGGGTGCGTGATGTCATGCGCGAGGGAGCGGTCGCCGTCAACCAAGCCGCGCCCTTTGGCGAGATCGTCGAGCAGTTCTTGCGTCAACCGCACCACAACCTGCATGTCG
>JBFZFE010000031.1:0-2764 GCA_041306525.1 Verrucomicrobiota bacterium
CGCTCGCCTGCACTAGTGGAGAGGTGGAAACGATGTTCGCCACGGCTCACCGGCATCAGCGCTGGTTGATGGAGGCATTCATGTACCGGTTTCATCCACAGATGCCGGCCATTTGCGCGCAGATCCCGTCGCTGGGTCGCATCCTGCATGTGAATTCCAAACGCATGTCGCGCGGCCGCGAAGCCGGCAATCCGCGCTACGATGTCAACGCCGGCGGTGGCGCGTTGATGGACATCGGCTGTTACTGCGTTGATTTCTCCCGCGCTGTTTTCGGTACCGAGCCCGCCGGGGTGCACGCCACGGCGCATTTCGGCCCGACAGGGGTTGACCTCACACTGACCGGCACCCTCAACTTCGCCGACACCGGCGTCGCCCAGTTCTGTTGCAGTTTCGAGTCGGAGCCCAGCTATGGCGCGGAGATTGTCGGCACCGAAGGTCGCATCCTCATCCCACATCCTTGGATGCCACCCGTCTGGCCAACGGAGTTCCAAGTCGTGCGCGCCAACAAGTCCGAGACCGTTCGTGTGCTGCCGCCCGCTGTGCCGCAACACATCCTCACGCCGTTTGTCTTGGAACTGGAATATTTCGCCGCCTGCGTTCGCGACCATCATCCCCCCACCCTCGTCAGCGAAGCCAACTCGCGCGGCAACATGCGCGCCATCGAAGCCCTCCGGGCTGCCGCAACGGCACGGGACGGCGCTTGACGCTGACGGCAGACCTGCGATAACACCGCTTCATCATGAAGAAAGCCTTGGTCGTCTTCGGCGGTTGGGATGGACACGAACCCAAACAGTGCACGGAGATCTTCGCGCCATGGCTGCGGACACAAGGCTACGAAGTTGACGTACGCGACACGCTCGATGCCTATCTCGAGACCGAGAAGATGAAGGCTCTCGACCTGATCGTACCAATCTGGACGATGGGCGAAATCACCAAGGAACAACGCAAAGGTTTGCTCGACGCCGTCGCCAGCGGCGTCGGCATCGCCGGCTGGCACGGCGGCATGGGTGACTCGTTCCGCAAGGACACCGAATACCAGTTCATGGTCGGCGGCCAATGGGTCGCCCATCCCGGCAACATCATTGATTACACCGTCCACATCACCCGGCAGGATGACCCCATCGTGGCCGGGCTGAAGGATTTCCCGATGAAATCCGAGCAGTACTACATGCACACCGACCCGAACAACGAAGTGCTCGCCGTCACGATGTTCAGCGGCGAACACACTGAATGGATTCGCGGCACGATCATGCCGGTGGTTTGGAAGCGCCGCTGGGGCAAGGGTCGCGTGTTCTACACTTCGCTCGGTCACGTCGCCAAGGACTTCGACGTTGCCGAGGCCCGTACCATCGTCGAACGCGGCCTGCTCTGGGCCAGCCGGTAAGGAGCGCATTTCAACATGAAACCAGTCAACGTCGGCATCATCGGTTGCGGCAAAATCTTCGGCGCCTACGCGGGCGGCGGCGGCGGATTCAACTTCATCAAGGTCGTCGCCTGTGCCGACGTCAATCGCGCGGCGGCCGAGGCGAAGGCGCAGGAGTTCAAGGTGCCGCGAGTCTGCTCCGTCGAGGAACTGCTCGCCGATCCGAGCATTGAGATCGTGATCAACCTGACGATTCCGCAAGCGCACGCGCGGTTGAACCTCGCCGCGCTCGCGGCCGGCAAGCATGCGTACACCGAGAAACCGTTCGCCGTCACGCGCGACGAAGCCAAGCCGGTGCTCGATGCGGCCAAGAAGGCCAACCGGCGCGTCGGCAGCGCGCCCGACACGTTCCTCGGCGGCGGCATCCAGACTTGCCGGAAGCTGATCGATGACGGCGCCATCGGGCAGCCGGTCGCCGCAGGGGCGTTCATGATGTGCCGCGGCCACGAACACTGGCATCCGAGCCCGGCTTTCTACTACCAGCGCGGCGGCGGTCCGATGCTCGATATGGGACCGTATTATCTCACGGCGTTGGTGAACCTGCTGGGGCCGATTCAACGTGTCACCGCCTCGACGAAGTGGACCTTCCCGGAGCGCACGATTCTCAGCGACCCATTGAAGGGCCAGAAGGTCAAGGTCGAGGTCCCGACCCACTATGCCGGCATTGCCGACTTCGCCAGCGGTGCGACGGCGACGCTGGTGATGAGCTTCGACATCATGGCCGGGCACTCCTTGCCGCGCATCGAAATCTACGGCACCGAAGGCAGCCTCAGCGTACCGGACCCGAACACGTTCCGCGGGCCGGTCAAGATCCGCCGAATCGACGACAAAGACTGGACCGAGGTGCCGCTGACGCACGGTTACACGGATAACATGCGCGGCATCGGTGTTGCCGACATGGCCTGCGCGATTCAACTCGGCCGGGCCCACCGGGCCAGCGACGAACTGGCGTTCCACGTCCTCGATGCCATGCAGGCGTTTGTCGAGGCGTCCGAACGCGGCCAGCACATCTTCCTCGGCACCACCTGCCAGCGTCCCGCGGCGTTGCCGGTGGGCTTGGCGGCTGGCACGCTGGACTGAGCCCATTTCTTCCGCCAGACTGGCCCATTCGGTAGTCAATTCCATGCTTATCCGGTTGACACTTAGTCATCGGGCGTAGTTTGTGGGTGTGACTAACAACTCGGCACAGGCGGTTTTGACGGGCGAGATGCCGTTCCCCACATCGCGGCCCAACTTCCAACGCCTCTTCCCTGATGAGCGTGCGTGTGTCGACTACATGGTGCGCGTCCGGTGGCCAACCGGGTTTATTGGCTCCATCTGTGGCGTGCAGGAGCCGCCGCT
>JBFZFE010000032.1:0-4000 GCA_041306525.1 Verrucomicrobiota bacterium
GTTCAACACCACGACGACGCCCTGGTGGCACTTACGCAGGGCCTCGCTGGGGTTATTCTTGAGCCCACTGACGTTGACCGTCTCCATGCCTAGCTCCCATGGGAATGTTCGATAGGAAGAAGCATAACAGTAAACCCCGATGCGCCAGTCCCCAAGAAAACAGGTCGCCTCGCGACTCTATCTGCACGTCGACGCCCTCTCCGGCGCTGATGCCGACCTGTCGGCACGGATCAGCGCGGCCGAGGCCCTGGTCGCGAGTAGGCTGGTGGACCCGCAGGCCGGGACCCTTTCCTTCCGCACCTATGCCGGGTCGCTCAACCCGCCCATCCTGCACCGCAAGGAGTGGCAGAATACACCGTCCTCGTAGATGGCGATCTCACGCTGATTGGCCAGGTAATAGGCCATCAGCCTTATCGAACAACGGCACGCCCATCGGCATTGGTACAGGATGCTGGAGGCACATCCCCGGCTAAGAAAAACGGGTAACTCCGCCTCGGTATATAATCACACGGGGCTTGATAGGTACCCGCCTGAATCCGTCCGGGCAACCAGGGCACTCAGTAGATGATAACCCTCGGTCTCCGAGCTCTTGAGTGCCACTGGAAAGCCACTGAACCGCCTCTTGATCGTCTCCAAGCGGTTCTTTACATCCTCGCTTACCTTGGAGCTCGCTCCATACTCGCGCAGGGACCTGATGTCGGGCTATCATTGCCCTCCCCACACCCTCTTCGGTACTTCACCAACGAGCGGACCGCGGCGGCGCGCAATCTGGTTACGAAGTTCGGCCTGCAGTTCCCTTAGTTCGGAGGCGAATACCGTGTATGGGAGGCAAGCAATTTCGACCTGAACTTGGCCTTTGCGGCACAGGTCTGGTTAGCTGGGCGGTTCAAACTCACGGCCTTGATCATCGTTTCGTCCATGACCAGGTTTTTGGGTCGGCAAGAATCTATCATAGCCCTAATAAAATTAGAAACTTGCTTGATCGTCAGAGGCTTCATTATGGCGGGTGGACCAAACGATGATCATGGCCAAACTCACCGATCTGTAATAAGCAGCTGCTGGGCGTTCCCGCACAGGGTTTGCGAAGATTATATCCTGGGGTGTTACGGGAATTCGTATCCCGCCTGTGGACCATGCTACACCGCAACTATCCATACCAGGAATTGCAAGATTTGCGCTATACCAGTTGAGTACAAGTGGACATAGAAACCATTGAAAATTACGACCAGAATGCGGTGCAGATCGGTGAGCTGCATGCTGGCTTAATACCGGAACGACTATACGAGTTGCTAAAGAGATATTTCATTGTCTCAGGCGCAACGGCTGACATTGGATGCGGGATCGGTCGCGATACCTTCTGGCTGTCCCAGCACAGCTTTACCGTAACTGGGTACGATGCTTCTAAAGGAATGTTAAGCGAAGCTAAGAGGCGCTATCCTGGCATTCCCTTCGTGCATGCAGCACTACCGGATCTTCACGGCATTGCTGTCGGTAGTTTTGACAACATTCTTTGCTCAGCAGTGCTCATGCATCTCCCGCCAGCCAGCGTTTCCGAAGCCGCCGCGAGTCTGGCCAGGGTTGCCCGAACCAGCGGCGTGATTATTCTTTCGCTGCGCGGCACGACGGCGCCCGATCACAGGGAGTCCGGAAAACTTTACTCTCCCGTGGATCTATCGAATCTAAGCAACTTGTTCTTTCAACGAGGCATTCATGAAATATATAGCGAGATGACCATAGAACCTGGACGCAATCATGCCTGGCATACGCTAGTTTTTAGAAAGTCGTCGCACCTTGTGCTTTAGGTTCCCATTTCGATGAAAACCCAAAGTAAGCAGAGGCGCAATTGTATGCATCCTGTAAGTATTTTTGGCGCTTTTCCGCCGTATTGCCGGTCTGGCCAATCAAGGTTTCTCGCAACGGATGGTGGCTTATGATGAGATATTCATTACGCATGTAGAGTCGCTCTAGTAGGCTGATGGATGGGAGACGCTCGAATTTTCCACTTGGACCACGATTGCAATCGGAGCAGGACAAAACCAAGTTCGCCACGCCATCAATTGGCTTGTTGTTGTCGCAGCGTTTCAGTACATGAGGGAAGAAGTGATCAATTTCAGAAACGTCAACAACATCGGAGGATGCTGATGTGATTGATATGCCGCGAAAGCAGTAGAAACAACGCCCTTTTTGGTATCCATTCAGGGCGGATCTCGCAGCCGTGACATTAGTCCGCCGAAGATTGTTGATCGCAACTAGCGACTGGATGTTGGCATCATAATCTATGACGATAAGATTGCGGGGCAGGTTGAGCTTCCATGCCGTTTCTACTAGCCGCCAGCGCGCCTCCGTTTCATTGGGCAAGTTACTATACTGAGCCCGCTCCCCAAGAAGGAAAAACTCATCGGTCAATCGAATCGCATTATTCTCCTTACGCTCGTCCATAAAAAAACGCTTCGCTACTTCCTGTCCATGAACATTATGGAAGGCGTCAATTACGTTATTAAATCCATGCTGCACTGTTTCTCGTATTAAATCGGCGTGAGCTATCTTGTTTTCATTGAACGAACGGCACGCGGCGAGAAATGCGCTTCTCTCGCTGGTACCTTGTTTGTCGTTGAGCTTGAGATGCTCGCAGATGTGAGAGGCAAATGGGGAAGCTAATTCGTCCAGGGTCAAGATCGTTTTCCCACAGTCTTTCAAGTCGTAAAGCGCTTTGGCTAAAGCGAATTTATATGAAGCCACGTTGCGGCCAAACAATATTATTGCTCGCCAAAGGTTTTCGAGTGATGGGTCAATCTCATAAAAGCGCGACATGGCCATTTGACCTGGATAACAGGGATAGTCGCTTGTAATCTAAGGGGTCGCGCAGACGCACCGCCAAGTCGCTCAGGTTATCGATTGCTTGAAGGCGTTGCTCGTCCGCCCACTTTTGTGGCGGGCTCTTCCCAAGCAGGGTCAACACTGATTCCAGCCAAGGCTGGTCTTCGTGGTGGCTGGCAGTCAAGCGCCGGATGAAGGTCCGCAGATCCTGCCGGTCGTCGCCCGCATAGCGGTCCAGGTTGCGACAGCGCTCGGTCAGTGCCTGACGTAACGGGGCCAGCGACCGGCAGGGGTCTAAGCCAAAGGCTCGGGCGAGGTGCTGCTGAAAATCCTCGATCATCCCGCGATACGCTTCGCGCAACTCCCGCAAGCCAGTAACCAGGGTGCGCAGATAGTCGTCCATTTCGCCCTCGTCTTGGCTAGCGATGGCGATAGGGGCGAAGCCGCAGGCGCGGGGGAGGGTCTCGAACAGCAGCGCGGCCGGGCCGCGGGCGCGAGGGAAGGTATCGCGAATCGCAACTGCGGTATCGCTCAAGTGAGTGGCCTTGTGGGCATAAGGCGGCAAGGAGCGCATGAACCTGGCAAGTGGCCGGATGATGTCGAGCAGCGTGGCAGGTTCAGGGATCTGGCCGACGATGGTCTGCAAGTACTTGCGAAACAGCACCAGGCGCCCGCCCTGCAACCGGGACCGCTCGATGGCAAAACGCTCTGGGCGTCTGGCCAGCAGTTCCAGGTGCTCGCTCCCGAGGGTGGGGCAGAATACACCGTCCTCGTAGAGGGCGATCTCACGCTGATTGGCCAGGTAGTAGGCCATCATGATGATCGGCAGGGTGCCTGCCTTGAGGCCGTAGGGTGGCCCACTCAGGCGGGCGAAGAGGGGGGGCAGACCCAGCGGGCGGCCTTCGTCGGCAAGCAACTGGTCGTCGATGGCGGAGAACACCGGGCCGAAACGATAGGGATCGGGCTCTGGCGGTCGATGGAAGCCCCAGGCACCGTCCTCCAGCCGATGTAGGCCAGGCGCACGCAATAGGGCACGGTACATGGCCTTCTCAGGAGGAAATTTGTCGATACCCAGATCTTCCTGTCCGGCGTGCTCCAACATGGCCGCGAGCAGCTTGTTTCGGCCCGCAGCGGCCTGGCTGGAGGGCTGGTCTCGATTGATCAGCTCATTGCGCATCAAGGG
>JBFZFE010000033.1:0-3520 GCA_041306525.1 Verrucomicrobiota bacterium
GGTGGGGTGGCGATCTGGATGCTGAGCCAGGTCCAGAACCCGTGGCTGGCGGCGCCGCTGATCCTGCTGATTGGGGCGGTGGGAGCGACCTCGATCATACCGATTGACGTGAAGCTTCAGGAGCAAGTCAGCGAGGCGCGCCGCGGGGCGGTGTTCGCCGCGCGCGGGATGTTCACCTCGGCGACGATGCTGGTGGCGTTCTGGATGAAATTCGGCACGAGCGTGCTGCGCACCACGCCGCCGCCAACGGTATTGATGTGGTGTGGGGCGGGGGCGGTGTTGGTGGCAGCCGGGACGGCTTGGGTGTTGCGGCGGCGTGTGGCGGCGGCGTCAGCCTGAGCTACAGGCGGCGCTGAACCTGAAGACCGACGAGGCAGACGTCGTCGGCAAACTGTTTCTCCACCGCAAAGCGCTGGACGTCAGCCAGCAGCGTTGGAATGAGTTCGGCGGCCCGCAAGTCGCGGTGCAGGCGCACGGTTTCGAGCACGCGTTCGGAGCCGTAGTCCTCGTCATTGCGGCCGGTCACCTCGAACAATCCGTCGGTGTACAGCAACACTGTATCGCCGGCGTCGAGCGGGGTCTCGGTGGTGGCGAAGGTTTGGTCGGCAAACAGCCCGAGCGCCGGCCCTTCGGCGACCGGCATGTGCAGCGGCACGGCTTCGCGCGTCCGCTGCCGTACATGAATGGCGGGCGGGTGGCCGGCATTGGCGTAGGTGAGGGTGCCGCGGCGGGCATCAGCAATCGCGTAGAACGCGGTGGCGAAGATCGTGGCGCCAGCCTGTTGAAATATGCTGCACAATTCCCGGTTGATGCGCGTCAGGAGTTCGCCCGGCGCCATGCCGCGGCCACTGAATTCGTCCACCAGCGGACGCACCATCGCGGTTACCAAGGAGGCGCGGACGCCATGTCCCATGACGTCGCAGATGAACAGACCGGCCGCGGTCTCGGAGACGGGGAAGATCTCGAAGAAGTCACCGGCCAGATAGGTTGCGGACTGGTAGTAGTGGTGGAAGGTGAATGCCGACTGGTCGGCGGTCACGCCGGGAGGGAAGGTGGGGTAGTGCTGCGGCAGCAACGCGAGTTGGATCTCGCGGGCCAGGACCAAGTCGGCGCGCATCTGTTCGTTGCGCATGCGGAGTTCACGGGTGTAACGCGCCAGTTTGGCCTCGGTGCGCTTGCGTTCGATGGCATAGCGGATGGTGCGCACGACCAACTCGGGATCGACGAAGCCCTTGATGAGGTAATCCTGCGCGCCTTCACGCACGGCCCGCAACCCGCGTTCACTGTCGGCAGAACCCGTCAAGACGATGATCGGCACATCGGGAGCGGCCTGCCGGGTGCGCACCACGCTGTCGAGACCGCTGGCGTCGGGCAACGAAAGATCGGCCAGCACCGCGTCCACCTCGTCGCCCTGCAACTTGTCGAGTCCCTTGGCCAGCCGGTCGACCCAGACCAGTTCAAAGTGAACATCCTGCGCTTCCCGCAGCATCTCCTGAAGCAACCGCGCATCGCCGGGATTGTCCTCGATCAGCAGCAGACGGATGGATTTGTCGTTCATTGGCTGACGGGGGGGAGTTTGACGACGGTGAACCAGAAGTTCTCGATGTTGTGCACCACCTTGGTGAACTGGTCGAGGTCGAGCGGCTTCTGCACGTAGCAATTGGCGCAAAGATGATAGGCCTTCAGGACATCCTCCTCCGCTTCCGAGGAGGTGAGGATGACCACCGGTATCGTGCGCAAGGCCTTATCGGCCTTGATGGCAGCAAGCACTTCGCGGCCGTCCTTGCGGGGCAGGTTCAGGTCCAGCAGGATCAGGTCGGGCCGTGGCGCCGCGCTGAAGCGGCCCTGGCGCGTCAGGAAATGCAGCGCTTCTTCGCCGTCGGCCACCACGGAGAGGTTGATCTCCAGTTTGTTGTCGCGCAACGCCTCGCGTGTCAGCACGACATCGCCGGGGTTGTCTTCGACCAGGAGAACTTCCACTGGCTTGCTGAACTCCAATGCGCTCATGTTTTCTCCGTTGCTAGGTGCATGTTCCTGTCGTCAAGCACGGCCCAGCCCCCTGCGGGCCGCGACCGCTTTACATTCCCCGACAAACTCCCGCCCGGCAAGTGTGAATTGCCTCGCTGTGGTCGCCCGGTCACGACCAGCTCGGGGGCCGTTTGGCCGGCAAGGTGAAATGGAAGGCCGCGCCTTCGCCCACCGTGGAAACCACCCAGATGCGGCCGCCGTGGCGTTCGACAATCTTCTTGCACAGCGCCAGGCCGATGCCGGTGCCGCTGTACTGTTCCCGGGTGTGCAACCGCTGGAAGATGACGAAGATCCGGTCGTGATACTGCGGGTCAATCCCGATCCCGTTGTCGCTGATCACGAATTCCCATTCCTCGCCGCGCCTGGCGGCGGTGACCTTGATCCGGGGGGGTGCCTCGGGGCGGCGGAACTTCACGGCGTTGCTGACCAGGTTCTGGAAGAGCTGCGTCATCTGGGTGTCGTCGCCGTGAATGGTGGGCAGTTGCTCCTGGATCTCGACAGCGGCGCCGGCCTCCTCGATGGCGATTTGGAGGTTGCTGATGGCAATCTCCAGGACCCGGTTGATGTCCACCGGCTGGGGGGTCTTGCCGCGTGTTTCAATCCGCGCGTACTGCAGCAGGTCGTCAATCAATGCCTGCATCCGCCGCGCCCCATCGACGATGAAGCCGATGAACTGGTCCGCATCGGCGTCGAGTTTGCCCTTGTAACGGCGTTGCAGCAGCTGGACGTAGCTGGCCACCATGCGCAACGGTTCGCGCAAGTCATGCGAGGCGACGTAGGCGAACTGCTCCAGTTCGCGGTTGGAGCGGGCCAGTGCGGTCGCGGTGTCCTTCAGTCGCCGGTCGGCCCGGCGTTGGTCGGTCACGTCTTCGCCCGAACTGATGGTGCCCTGCGTCCGTCCCTGGTCATCGCGCAACGGGATGTTGTGCCAGGAAATCAGGCGTTCCTCGCCGGCCTTGGTCACCACCACGTTCTCGAAGTGTTCCGGCAGATCCTGCCCGCCGCGCATGGCGGTCTGGAAAACGCTGCGGACGCTTTCGCGCGACACGGCGGGGATGACCAAGTCGAACCAGTTGCGGCCCAGCACCTCGGCTTCGCTGTAACCGAGCAACCGGCAACCTTGCTTGTTGATCAAGGCCACTTTGCCGTCGGGGGTGAGCACCAGCAACATCACGCCGACGACGTCGAGGTAGGTTTGCGCCTTGTCGCGTTCGCGGCGGACGGCTTCCTCGGCCTGTTTGCGTTCGCTGATATCGGTGTTGATCTCGAGGATGCCGCTCGGGCGGCCCTGATAATCGCGCAACAAAGCCCACCGGCTGTCCACGACCAACTGTTGTCCCTGCTGGGTGGTCTGGATCAGTTCGCCATCCCAGCGACCGCTTTCCATCAGCTTCTGCACGGTCTGCTCGCGTGGCGCCGGGAACTGTGTGCGCAACAGCTCGCGGGCCTCTTTGCCCAACGCCTCCGCTTGTTTCCAGCCGAACAACTCCTC
>JBFZFE010000034.1:0-5303 GCA_041306525.1 Verrucomicrobiota bacterium
TGGGGACGGGATGGCCGCCTGTGGTAAGCGTTCCTCTCGGCCAGACTGATTGGCGGCGCGACTATTCCCGCGCGCCTTACCTGCGCCTGCGCAATCGTTTTCTGGAACAGAACCCCGCCAATGGGGTCGAAGGCACTGCGCTACTCGCCCGCCCTGCCCTGAAGCGTTGGCTGAACGTGGGCGACGGCCCGAACCGTGGTCTGTTCTACGAGGCGGGCAGTTTCGACGGCGCGTTGTTCGTCATGAGCGGGCGCATCCTCTATCGCGTCTCCACCAGCGGCGCGATCACGCTGATCGGCAATAGCTTCTTCGAGGACGGCGACCAGAAAATCCGCGCCAGCATGGCTGCGACCGCCGCGCTCGGCAGCACCCCCGAAAACCTGTTCATCGCGGACGGCAAACTGCTCAAGGTCTATCGCAACGAAGCGTTCGCTCGCGGCGAACTGACCGCGACCACAGACATCGCCAACAATGATGTCGTCGAGATCGGTGGCACCTATTACCAGTTCACCAATGGCAGTGTGGACAGCGGCACTCCGGCGGGCACTTTGGCAAACCCGTGGCGTGTGGCCCACACCAACAGCGACAACCTTACCAATTTCGAGAGTCTGTTTCTTGCCATCAATGATGAAGGCACTCCCGGCACAACCTATTCGACCGCGCTGACCGCGAACACCTCGGCCACTGCAACGGGCTACAACTCGGAGACGTTGTTCGTTCAAGCCATTGCTGGCGGCGCGGTGGGCAACAGCATCACCACGACCGAAACCAGCACTCATATGGCGTGGGGTGCCGCCACGCTCACCGGTGGCCTTGATGCGGGCCTCACTATTGTCGATATGCCTGCGGGCCTGAAACCGATCTCGGTGGCTTTCATCGCGGGCTATGTGATCGTGGTTCCGGCTCCCGCAGCGGGCTACATCGGGCGGTTCTACTGGATCGAACCGGGCGAAATCACAATCGACCCGCTCAACTTCGCCACCGCCGAGCGCAGTCCTGACCCGCTCGTCTCTGTCCGCACCGTTGGCGACCAGTTCGCCCTGTTCGGCCAGACCACCACGGAAATGTGGTTCCCGACCGGCGACAGCAACGCGCCTTTTGCGCGCAGCCAGTCCCGTGTGTTTGACCGCGGCATCTGGGTCAACACCGATGTCTCGATCAAGGACACGCTCGTCCTGATGGACACCGATGGCGTGGTCTATCGCATCGACGGCGGCGGGCCGCAGCGCATCAGCGACAATTCGGTTGAGGAACGCACCCGCAAGGCGATCAAGACCGCCACCAGCCCCGCTTCGCCGCCCACGGAAAGCACACCGGGGCCGCTCACTGTGACGCTGGCCTCTGGCGCGACCAACCTGTCCGAAGCCAACACCAGCGGCACGTTCACGCCTGTCAGCGTGACGATCTCGGGCGGCGTTGGCCCCTACACGATCCGTTTCTTCTGGGGCAACCAGTCGCAAGGCACGTTCAGCTTCGTCGGCGCGACCAATCAGGATTTCGCCGTCCCATCTGTCTCGGGCGTGTCGAACTCGACCACGGCGGTTGGCACCCTCTACTGCTCAATCACTGACGCAGAGTCCACCATCGTCACCAGCGACGGTGTTCTTTTCCAGTTCACCAACACGCTCGATCCGGGCGCGCCGCCTCCGACACCCGCCGAACTCGTCGTGTCGGTCGAACCGTTCTTCGGCGCTGGCTCGGCGGTCAACCAGTCGTCTTTCAACTTCGGCACCTTCACTGCGGCGGTAACGGGCGGCACCGGCCCCTACACCTACCAGTGGTATTACGAGACGGCGGCGGATGGCACGTTCGCTATTGCATCGCCATCGGCTTTGTCCACGGCCCTCACAGTCAGCGGAGTGTTCCTGTTCAATACCGCCAGCGCGACGGTGCGCTGCCGCGTGACTGACAGCCTCGGTGCGGTTGGCACCAGCAACATTGTGGGCCTGACCTACTCGAACAACGGCTCTGGCAGCGAGATCATCCCATGAGCGCATGGATTTTTGAGGATTGCATCTGGGACGATGCGGATATGTGGATCGACGTTGGCCAGTGGCGTGACGATTGCTCCGTTCCGCTGCCGGATTACCAGCAGATCGTCTCGTTCTCATTCAGCCTCGACGGCCATGACTTCTACGTGCTGCGTCTCGGCAACAACGAAACGCTTGTCTATGACCTCACCACCGGCTCGTGGTCGTCATGGGATGGGCTGGGCCGTGATGTCTGGCCGGTCAACAGTGGGTTCAACTGGGTGTCGGTTCTTGGCTCGCTTGACCCCGACGCGCCCGCAACGAACGTGATCATGGGCGACGACACATTCTCGACGCTGTGGACGCTCACGACCGATTTGGCGGCGGATGAAGGGCCGTTCGAAAATGACAGTCGCCGCGAGTTCTCCCGCGCTGCCACCGGTGGTATCCCGCTGCGCAGCCGCACTTCGCCGCGCTGCAACGCTGTCACGCTCACGGCCTCGATCGGTGATCCCTTGATGGCCACGACCGCCATCAGCCTGCGCATCAGCGACGACAACGGTGCCAGCTACAAGAACGCAGGCACCGTGACGGTTTTCCCTGACGAGTTCACCAAGGAAGTGCGCTGGCGTTCGCTGGGCCTGATGCGCGCACCGGGCCGGATTTTTGAGATCATCGACAGCGGCACGACCGTTCGCATCGACGGGCTGGATGTCGATGTTGGCCGTGTCATTCAGGACGACACGAACTGATGGCCCGCGAGCCGCTCCGCTACAACACGCCGATCGTGGACGCTGGTGGCTTGCCGAGCAACTATCTTCTGCGCCTGTGGCAAGGCTTGCTCGGGAGCGAAGGGCCGGTAATCCGCCCGCAAGCGGTGCAAGACCCGCAGACCAACGGCGACCTCACCATCACGGCGGACAGTGACACCACCCTGACCTTCCGGTATAAGGGGTCGGACGGCGTAATCCGCACCGGCTCAATCACTCTCACCTAGGGCTGAAACATGGCAAAGCAGACCATCAACAACCTCGAAACCGGCGCGGTCGTTCGCGGGAAGATCAACTCAAACTTCACCGAACTCTATGACCACGATGCGCGCACGATTTCGCCCGAGGATTTCACCGGCACCGACGCGGCCAAGATCCAGGCTGCGCTCGATACGGGCCGCACGGTGATCTGCACCGCTGGTTCCTATGCTGTGACCAGCACCCTCACCTTCAAGGCCACCGGACAGGTTCTCGACCTCAATGGCGCGCAGATCACCGCCACAGGGAACTTCGACCTGTTTGAAGCCACGGCAGGCATCCAAGGCGTGATCGTGGGCAACGGGCGCATCGAAGCCGCTGCCATGACTGGCGGCTACATCTTCGATATGCGCAACACCGACCGGCTGACCATCCGCGATCTGCGCGTGTTCAACCCGTTCAACTTCGCCTACATCCAGCAGGCTAACGTGGTCGAGATCAACAACGTCTGGGTGAACAACATCCGCGGTGATTACGGCATCCGCTGGTATGGCACCACCAGCTTGCGCTCGGACATTCTGCGCCTGATCGGCGTGAACCTCTCGTTCCCCGGCACTGGCACCGGAACCGGCATTGATTGGGACGGCAACTGCCACACCCTGCAAGCGTGGGGCGTGACCATTGTGACCCCGAACAAGGGCATCGTGATCCGCAACTCGGCTGCCGGAACCGCGCCGGAGTTCGGCTTCTTCACCAACATCGAGATCGACTTCCCCGACAGCTACGGGGTCGAAATCCTCGCTGGCGAAAGCTACTATTTCGGCTCGCAGTTCTACTGCCACGGTTCGGACACGGCTTCGGGGGTCTATATCGCGTCCACGATCGCGCCTGACCGCATTGCCTTCTATGGCGGCAAGATCAGCGGCAACGCCACCTACGGCATCGAGAACAACGTCCGTGTGATGGTGTCGAACCTCGTCATGGACAACAACACCAGCGGTAACTTCCTTGAGGCGGACGACACCTACCTGACTGCCCCGCGCATGGAATTGGACGGCCAATTTTTCCTCAACCGCGATAGCAGCGGCAACCCGCAGATCAACTTCGACAGCACCGACTACCTCGGTTACAGCCGGTCGGCCAACGACATGACTGTGTTCGTCGGCGGCGCGGGGCGCATGGTTGTTTCGGGGCTGAATAACGCGGTGCAAATCATGGTCAACAACGCGCTCAAGCAGGTGACGCAGGGCGCGGCTGATAGCGGCGGCACGGGCTTCCGGGTTCTCCGAGTGCCGAACTGATGAACCTTCGGGTCGCCTTGGCCGAGCGACTGCGTGACCCTGATTGCGCGGGAATGGTCAAGCACGGGTTCGACATCGACGAGTGGTTGGACGACCCAACCAACCTTCTGTTGATTGAAAATGGCACCGACATCGTGATGCTTGAAGGCGATGGGCAAGGTGTGTATAACCTCCACTGGTTGCTGGCTTCTCGCGGCAAATCGGCCTTAGCCGTCGCAGAGAGACTTCTTCGCCGCGCCTTCGTCCAACATGGGGCTGTTCAGGTTTTCGGTTGGACACCCGTTCATTTGCGGGCTGCGCGCTGGTTCAATCGAAAGATCGGCGGCACTTCGCTAGGGACGCGGCAGACAGAGTGGGGGCTGATGGAAGGCTTCTCTCTGACCCGCGAACAGTTTGAGGCCAGATATGTCGTTTCTCACAGGCAAGCGAGCGAAGAACAAAGCCTTTTCATGGCTCCAATCGTCCTTCGGCCCGATGGCGCAGCAACAGGCAGCGCAGGGGCGTCAGCTTCTTGACATCTACCAAGGCGGGCTGGGCATTGGGAGCGACGAGGCTTTCAACGCCGGTCTGGAACGTTTCAAGCAGTCGAGCGGCTACCAGAACATCCTGAACAGCGCGATGCGCGGCGTGACGGCGGAAGCTGCATCGCGCGGGTTGCTCAACTCTGGCGCGGCTCTCCGGCGCTATCAGGATCGCAGCGTCGATCTGGCTGATCGCACCTATCAGAATTATCTGGCGCAGATCCTCGGCGGGGCGCAGACCTCGTATGGCAATGCGCAGAATTTTGCAGGCCTGATTGGGCAGGCTGGTCAGGTCGGGCCGACGCAGGGTATCGCCGGTGCAATCGGGCAAGGGGTTGGCGCGGCTGCTTCGGCGGGTGCTTTCTCTGACCGCCGCCTCAAGACCAACATCCAGCGCGTCGGCACCCGCAAGGACGGCCTCGGCCTTTACGAATACACGCTCAAGACGACTGTCGAGCGCCAGATCGGCGTTATGGCGGATGAAGTCGCGCAACTCCGCCCCGAAGCCCTTGGCCCCGTGGTCGAAGGCTTAGATCGGAAGAG
>JBFZFE010000035.1:0-19555 GCA_041306525.1 Verrucomicrobiota bacterium
TTCGGTTTTTATCAATTCCGAATAATCTCGAAATTTTCGGTCAGAAGCGTGCCTAGCTTCTTGGCATGGCTATCCAGATTATCGAAAAATCCCTGGCACGCTTTTTTATATTCGGCAAAGGTGGGGTAGTAGTGGTTATAGAGGACGTTGCGCTTGAAAAACTTCCAGAATCGCTCGATCAAATTCAGATTGGGTGAATAGGCCGGTAGGAACTTTAATGCGATACGTGATTTTTCCAGGTAAGCGGTGACCGCCTTGGCCCGATAGTAGCGGGCCTTGTCACAGATGATGGTGATCCTCGGGGCTTGCGAGTAAGCGTGCTCGATTGATATTCAGACGCCGCCCGGTGTTGCACACAGTGCACCACCGAGGCAACGGTGAGATGGAGCTGAAGATGCAGATGGGCATCGAGCTCGCGCCACTTGGCATCCGCCAAGAGGGCCTCGCTGCCGATGAAACCGAGCATGTGGCTGGATTACACAAACCTGCAGAGAGTTAAAGCACTTTTCCAGCCGAAAATTGAAATGCGACCAGTATAATAATTACGAGGACTATATACCCCCAAGCGATACGCTAGAAAATACATTGTTCCCGACGATCATCTTATGTTCTCGCGTTCTCGCCAGATCGACGTAGCCAAAAAAGCGATTCAATCTTCGCCACGAATGAATCCAAAGGCAAATGCCGCGCCTCCCGCCCCAAATCGGTCGGCGAAGCGCGGCGTGCTACCTAAGACCGGCGCTGTCTGCGGCGCACGAAGGCACCAAGGGCAGCGAGCACGGATGCCAGCGTGACGAGGCCGATAGTCCCAAGTGTGGGGATGGGAGTCGGGGGTGGGGGTGGCGTGCGTCGCGTGACGGTAGCGCTGCATTGGGTGTCGTCGCCATTCGCTTGCTTGGAGACAGACTGAGTCTTCAGCTTGATCGACGAATCGGTGGTAACTTGGACATTATTTGCAATGGTCTCGCCTGGGTTGAGACCGGACACCTGAACCTGGTAGGTCAGCGCAAGCGTATCTCCAGCCCCGATCGCGCGTGGCGCGAAGGTATAGGTCGGGGGCCCGCCAGTCGGGTCCGCGATCGGTTCGCCGTTCGCCCTCGCGCTGCCGGGTACATAGACCATCTTGGGGTTCATGCTATCCGTGATCACAACCTCATCCGCCGCGATTTGCCCGTCGTTCGCGATCTGTACCTCGACGTCAAGGGTCCCGCTCGAGGTATAAAGCGTATCAGGGGTCAAGCGCTTGTAATCGCACACCGCCTTGGCTGGCGGCGGCGGTTCGTCCCTTCTTGTCACGCAGGCGCCGCACTGACTGCCTGCCTGGTCCGCGTTCTCAACCGTTACGCTGTTGCAGGCGCGCTCGCCCACGCCCAGTCCTTGGATATTGATGTCATAGGTCAAGCTTCGGGTGGCGCCGGCAGGGATCGCCGGCAGTGCGAACTTATAGGTCGGGGGACCGCCGGTCGGGGCGATTGGGCTGCCGTCGAACAACCCGTTGCCCGCGTACGTCATCTGCGAGCCCATGGTGTCCTCGGCAATGGCGGCATTGGCAGCCGTCTGGGTGGTATTCGAGATCTGGACCGCCGCCTTGACCGTCGCATTCGCGGTGTTGATCGTCGCTGGTGTCAGGGTCTTGAAGTCGCAATCTACTGCCGGTGGCGGGGGCGCGGGATCCAGGCATTGGGGATCCTGCGGGTGCTCCATGGTCACCCGGAACGCGGCGGTGGTCGTGTCCTCGAAGAAACCCATGCCGAAGGATTGGGTCTTGAAGGAGCCATTGTTGAGGGGCTTACCGCGCCAGCTCTGCCAGCCGTTAGGGGAATAGACGTAGCAGGCGTTGAAATAGCCATCACCGCGATGGGTAAAGGCCAGGCGGGGCTGCCCGTCGATCACCCAACCGTTACCGCCCGCCACGAAAACCTTCAGCAGGCGCGTACCCGCCTCATTGACGCGGGAGCGATGGCCCAGGAAGATGTATTCCTTGGCCTTGATGTTGACTCCCATGGCATTGACGACGATATCGGCGCGGGTTTCGTCGGTTCGGGTCTCGATGGACAGGAAGTCGTAGTCACCGGCGGTCGGAAACACCAGGACCGAACTGGGGAACAGCAGGACTCGCCCATACTGGCCGGGACCGGGCAAGGTGTAGGTCTCGCCAGTCGGAACGACAATGTCAGTCGCGCCGGGCGTGATCGACGGAAATGGCAGTACGCTCTGGATCGTCGCCGGCATCCCCGACAGATTTACGTTCCGCTGCACGGGACAAGGATTGATGGAGATGTCTGGATCGATGGTGAGGCTGCCGCCAGCGCCGCTGCTGTAAGCGCACTCGCTGGTTGCCGACCCCCGCTTGAGGTTGATGGTCGGTGAGACCACCGCGACATCCACTTGCTTGGTTGCCTCCACCGGCACCGTTGCCTTTTGGGTGTTGCCGCCGATCGTCGCGGTTCCAAGGCTGCAGACGTCGCTTCGATAGGGGAAGAAGCCGAGCGCCTGAGGGTCACCGAAGATCTCGAAAGGGCCAGGCACGTCGACGCCTTCCGTAGCGTAGATCAGGCAGTTATCGAGCCACTCCTGAGGTGTCTGGTTGACGTCGACGGGGCCCCAGGGCGCGGCCTGTGCGGTAACGCTTGCCAAGATACCGACGACGGCGCTGATCGCGGTGGGTACCCATACTCGAGGTTCCTGACTACTCTGCCATGATTGTTTGAGGTTAACCATTGCTTTTCCTCCAAGATTGAGAAATTGGGCCCTACCACGCGGCCGATGGTATTGAGAAGCGGTGTCGACCCCATATCTCCCGCGAATGATGCCGGGTAGGGGAATTGATTCACCGACGATTACCTAGCGGTTGCAGCGCAACTCTATTTTGCCAGTGTAGCGGGACTCACTCAGGTTCGGGCACGGCTTTAACTTCAGCGTGCTGGGGTTTACGCCCTCCGCCCCTGTGCCGTCCGACCAGCTTGACCATGATCGCCCATCGCCGAACTCCACGGTCAGCTTCGTCTTTTCGATCCGAGCAAAGTCTTTCAAGAATGTTGCACTATCCTTGGTCGCGCGCCAATCAGGCAAGTAGGTCCCCTTGTCGGCGAACACATAGAGGCTAACACGCGTGTTTGTGCTTGGGGTAAAGGACACTTCCGTGAGATCGGGGGCGGAAGTCGTAGCACGGTACTTGGTTGAGCACGTAAGCGCACCCTTGGCAGGAATCTTGTCCGTGAACAGCAATAATTCCTGTTGTGTATCAGGATCGATCACCGACGCGGAGATGGTAACATCCTCGTCGCAGGGCAATGAGAACCCGCCCTCTGGGACGACCAACGAGGCAATAATGTTATAACGATCATTGGCCGAAGCCGTGGAACCGGTGATTTTGATCTTCTGATCAACGATGGCATTGCCGCTGACGGGCAAGGGTCCCGGCTGTTCGTAGAGCACGTGAATATCAGCGATACTGACGTTGCCGTCGGCATCCTGCGCGGTGACCGTGATGGTGTTCGGGCCGAGGCCAAGATCGACCTGAGGTACACTCCAATGCCAGGTTCCGTCCCAGTTGGTCGTGGCCGTGGCCGTACCGCTACCGAAGGGTCCAGTCCAACTGATCTTCGAGATTGCAGCGTCGTCTACTTTCCCAGACAACGTCAACTCGGTCTCCGTCGTGGGTTGAAGGTTGATGATTCCGTGTCCTTGTATTGGCGCCGAAGAGATTGGAGAAGTAATCGTCAGCAACGGGCGGACGTTGTCGCATAGGCAGGCTGCGGTTGCCTGATGCTGCCCGGTAACGCCGAGGATGGATAGTGCTGCGAGGCTCAAGAGATTTGGCCTGTTAGTTTGCATATCGGTCACTCCACATGTTGAGCTTGTTACGGGAAAGATCGTGCGCCATCGGGTGGTACGTCGCGCATTCCGTGCCCCAGGAACCTAACAGGCCGTTTCCCTTACCTTTTGGCAAACGCGCCAACCGAGGAATTACGCTCTCTACCCCGTGTGATCCGTGTGATCCGGCATCTTGGCCGGAAGGCCATCGGCAGATTAGCTGCCAACTTACAGGGAAATGATGACAAATTCCTGACATGTATTCGTAAGTACTATAGCATATGTGTCAAACGCTTTAGATAGAGTTTTGCCGAAAAGCTTCGCCAATCACGCTAGTGATCCTGAGTTCCTGCGCTGCCGGCGACGGTCGCTGAAGGGGTGACCCCGGTGTTGGCCGTGAATCAGCCAGTCGGCGCCGATCGCCGGATAGGTGCTTGGACGAACCGGTTATAGAGGTCGTCCTTACGTTTGGCGATGGGGGTCAGGGGGGCGCGGTCAGGTCCTCGGCCCCTGCGATGACCTGGACAAAGCCATCGACCCTAGGCCCGCTCTCCGTATCCGCCAGCGGCAGGTCGGGGTCCTTGCCTGGCCCAGGCGGCCCGGCCCGCGCACCAAGCAGTACCAGCCGAGGAGGCAGGGTTCTCCAGTCTGTCTGCAGTACTTTTCAACGCCGCCGAGGACTGATATCCTGAAAAATCACGACAAGTTATCGCCTCCCTTGGCATGCCGACGATGATAGACCGCCTGCGCATCCTGATCCTAAATGAGGACCTTGGCCTCGGTGGTGTCGAGACCATGACGGTCCAGCTCGCCAACAGCTTGTCAGAGCAAGCCGAGTGCGACGTTTTCGTGGCAGCGGCCGATGGTCCTTTGCGCGCTAGGCTGCTGCCGGAAGTTTGCTTCAATGATATCCCAAAGCTCCGTCCTCCGACCATTCCAGCGCTAGTTACCGCCCTATCCGCAGTCATCGCGCATGTCCGACCGCAGATCGTACATTCACAGGGTGCGTCCATCGCCTTTCTTGCGCGTATGGCGGCACGCAGGGAACATCACTTGGCTCTCAACATCTTAACTCGGCATTCGCGGGAGACCGAGAAGCTCCCGGCGTTTGTCGGCAACCGATTGATGAAGTGGAGTTGCAATCACGTTATCGCAATCAGCGGAAGCACGCACGATGACCTGCGGGGAGCCGGCTTCGATGCCACCAGTCTTTCGCTCATACCGAATTTTCTTGATCTGGAGCAGATTGCCACCGCGTTGCAGCGTTCCTCGCTGCAAGACACGCGAGACAATTTATCTATCGAAGGGCACCGCCCTATCATCGCCATGACTGGGCGCTTAATTCCCGCAAAGCGATTTGATCGCTTCATCCAGATCCTAGCCGATGTCGGTCGGATTCGCGGTGAAAAGCCGGTGGGACTCGTGCTCGGCGAAGGAGTTGCGCGCCCGCAGTTGCAGGCGCTGGCGGCCCAACATGCTGAGACCGTGGATATCCGGTTTCTCGGTTACCAGGAAGATATCTATCCTTTCTTGGCTATTAGCAATGCGTATCTCTTCCCGTCCGAGCACCCCGAAGTCCTTCCCATGGCCTTAATCGAGGCCCTTGCCGCCGGGTTGCCGATCATCTGCTCTGATATACCTGGAAACAGAGATATCATTACTCACGGCTACAACGGTTTGATCGTGAACGGCCCAAACCTAGCCTACGCGGAACAAGTAATTAGGGTCCTGCAGGATCAACAGCTTGCCAGCTTTTTGTCGAATAACGCTTGTAGCACCGCTAGACAAACATATGATCGGAGAGTGGTAGTCAGTACTATCCTTCGGCTTTACAAAGAACTGGTCGGAGGTTTGCGATCCCGCTCTTCTTAAGCCGGTCATGACCGCATGACCCGCCGCACCACCTGCTCCCTGAAAATCTCTCGCGCCCTGCGCAACTCCCTCTCCTGGAAGAAGCCGATCGCATACAACAGGATTGGATACATTGCCAGGAGAGCCAGCTTGAAGACAAACTCCAGCACTGCGGATTCCGCAGGTATCAGGTAGCGTGCGAGCATCAGTGCCATGAACACAGCAAAAGCTTTCCCAATCCGCCTATAATCGTAAGCAATATAATGTACACGCTGAGCGAGAATTAGCCCCAAAACGCTTCTGCCGCCGAATGCGATCAAGTTGGCCCAGGCGGCACCGACAGCCCCATACTCAGGAATAAGCAGTAAGTTGCAACCGATATTGATGACGACCGCGAAAAGGAGTAGCGGCGTGAGGTAAAGCATTTTCTTCTCAAGGTAGAAAACGCGGCTGGGGATAAAAAATAAAAATTGAAAAATCGCAGAGATCGCGAGCACGGTCACGATAGGCTCGGCATCTGCGTACTTGGACGAAGCGAATATCCAAATCAACTCCTTACCAAGCAAACTGGTGCACAGACCAAAGAACAAGATGATCGTGGTGTTGAGTGTTCCGACGTAGGCGAATATCTCATCGGACTTATCTTGGGCTTCCTCCTTCGCGACCTGATAGTAGAAAGGCTGAATCGCCCAGTGTACCGCGTTGATCACTAACTCGAAAAGTATGTTGGCCACCGCGAAGGCCACGGAGAAGACCGCGACTGTCGCCAGCGACCAATAGTGCTGTAGCATCACCTGACCAATACTCTTTAGCATCCAATTACCGACGCGGACCGGGATCTCGGGAAGACCGAACGCCAACACCTGCTTCACAAGGGATATAGAAAATCCAAATGTCAGATGTAGGCGAAGATGGCGTATGTAAACGAAGAAAAAAATGGTGGATACAATCAGTGTTGATAGCAGCGGCCCCAAGGCCCCCATGTCAAAAATCACTACCGCGGGAATCGCCAACACGGCGATGCTTAGTGTGTAGAGGAAATCCAGCTTGACAAAACGCCGCGCCTCTCCCTGAACACGAAAAAGCGTCCGCGTTAGAACCGCCGGCGCGGTGACGAGAGCGGAAAAGATTACCAGTACCACGTAGGGCGAGAACGGGACGTCTTTTACCAATGCCCGCCAAAGAGGCTCAGCAAATAAAAGCAGGAGTACCGAGATTAGAAGCGACGATCCAAAAATAAGAAAGAACAGCGTTGAGAATAATCGCGTACGGTAATCGATAGCGTCGCTGTCATAGTAAAACCGCGCAGCTGACGCGGATGCCCCCATTTCAAATAAAATCCTCAACAACTCTTGGAAGGGACGCAACAAGGACAGAATGCCGTACTCGCTCACCGACATGGCTCGTGTGAATATCGGCATGGTGACCACGGAAAACGAGCGCCCGAGTATTTTGCCCACTGAGTAGACAAAAGATTCATTGAATAGGGTTTTGATACGAGCGTACATGTGAACGCGGCGATCCTGACGAACGATGGGGCGATAGGGGTGCGTTGCCTATGGTCGAGGCCAAGCCTTCGACTCTACATGTGGAGATTCAACGGTAGATCGTTCCAAGGGCATCGCGGCTAGCGAATCAGTTTTTCAACCAGTGGCGCCACCGGCAAAAACGTCTTGTAAGCGGAACGTGCGAGCGTTCTCTGTAGCGGCCAGAGCCTATAGCTCTTATTGTGTAGCTCGCCGTGAGTGTAGCCGAACTCCCGCGCGAGCTCGTAGACTTCGGGCGCAAGCGAAAAGCCGTAGAGGTGATCTTTTCTCCATTTATTTATTGACCGCTCGTGGAAAAAATCAGAGGGCAAGTGATAGTTGCCGTCACCGTGCATGAATCTCAGAACAAGGTTCAGGGACTCGGGGTCGTGAACCATGTCCTCGTAGCGAATAACCTGAATTCGCTCTCCAACCAGACTCGCGAACCGGCTTAGGTTGTGGTAAGAATCCAACCACTCGTACTGGAGTTTCTCCGGCGGCGTTTTCCATCGGGTGTAGGCCGAATAAAGAACGTCCATCGGGTTGCGCACGAGCCCAATAAAAAAGAAATCAACCTTGGATAACTTCGCAACGCACTCCAGAATCAACTCCAGGGCGGACCATTGAAGCAGATGATGTGGTGATTTTTCGAGAAAAATTGGCGAGTATGTTTCGCAGAGGGCTTGCCAACCTTGAAAAATCAAGTCGCGGTCATTCCCAGGCGGCTCAAAGTGCTCAATGTTATCCACTAGCAACTGAACAAGGTCGCGCCGAGCTTGTGTCTCCGGGATCGGCACCTCACTGTCCAGCATTCGCGATTGCGGCATGCCAAGGATGGATGCGGCCTTCGTCCAGTAGAGCGTTTCGTTCTCGAAATGGCGGGTGTGCGCCACACAGCGAACATCAGCGAAGCGCGAGAGGAGGGCTTGGCAGGCGCTGGAGCCAGAGCTCTTGGATGATAGGATTACAATGCATTTCATGGAGTTAGGGTGGGTTGGGGTGGTCATAGGGACAAACGGCGCCGCAGTAGGCGCCATGGGATGCCGGTGAGATGCGCTAGAAAATAAAGAAAGGGCCCGATGTCATCACGGGCAGCAAGAGCAAATGTCCGCTTGCCGCGGTATGATGCCACCCAGTCTCCAACAGTCAGCTCGCCATGGCGCATCAAATGCAAGGATGCGCGGAGGTCCCGGTCCTCGTTGATCCACTTTACCCCTTCCTCAAAACCCTTGTCATCAGGCCCTTTTTCTCCGATGATGTTGCAGTACGCGATGTGTAATAAGTTGAGGCCGCAGGCAGTGCTTATCCCGTGTGGAAACCAAGTTCTTGCGGTAACCTCAATGGCCTTGTAAATGGCTTGCCTGGGATCCCACTTGAATTCCACGGACCCGTAGCCGGTGTAGCTCAAGGCGCGTAAGATTCCAGTGGTCAGGTCGGCAACCGTGGCGTCGAAACGACTCTCGGCCATGCTCGCCGTGCCGAAGTGCGGGGGGTACTGCCGTAACTTGCGACCCGTGAACATACCGAGGGGCTGAGAGCCCGAATCGAAGTATGTTAGGGAGAACGCCAGGTTACTGTCCGGGCCCGGAATGATTTCCTGTATAATGAGATCATCATGGGTTGGCGCCAATTTTTCGTAGAGCGCTAGGAGTGCATTCGCATCCTCAGCTCGAAACAGCTTCTTCCCAGGGAAGCGCTGGCGCCAACCTAAGTTTGGCTGGTAGGGCTTGATCAGCGCCGGATACTGGACTACGCGGGCGACGCGAGCGCAATCGCCGCCATCCGTCGGACAGAAAAACTGGGGGATGGCGATATTGTTGGCTTTCGCGAACTCATAGAAGCGCTTCTTATCGAGTGTCAAAGCGACAAGTTCCCGGCTCGGAAAACTAAATCGGTAAAAGGGTTCGAGTTCCCCTCGGTGCTCCGAGAGTCGCTGTAGGGGTGCATCGCCGGAAGGGAATAACACGGCTTTGGAAGGCAAGCGGGGACCCAGTTCGAGCAACTTCTCGATCAGCTCGGGAGAACCCTTGCCGCCGCGAAGCTCGATTTTCTGACATAACCGCGATCGGGCGGTGAACTTCATTAAGTCCTGGTCTAACGCGATCACAGGAAGGCCAGCGCGAGCCAGAGAGCGAACGCTGGCTAGCCCGTTTTGGCCCAGGCCGACGACGATTGCAGCGGGTCGGTCTTCCCGGATTGCGCTGAGGTCCAGTGATTTCATTTGGATGCCGGTGCTCCGTCGACTGGGCGGCGGATTGATGTGTCCGGCCGCTTGTTAAGCGTATCTTCTTCAAGGCGGCAATAGAAGGCGGCCAGCCCACTGAAGTTCCCATAAACTCCCTTCCGGTTCATATCGTATGGGCTGCCAGGAATCTGGACATAGCCATCCTGTGAGGTTGCCGATGTCTGATATCCGCACGATATCACGATCTGGTCAAGCGTCTCGTTGAAATTCACCCGCCCCGCGGGATTCGGGTAGCAGAAATGGAGCACAGACGCGTCGATAGCTTCTTCAAGCCTCGCTTTCGACAGCGCGATCTCGTCTTTCGCCTCATCCAAAGGGATGTATGGCAACGAGGGATGCGAGCAGGTGTGCGACCCGAATTCCATGCCCGCATCCCGCATCTCCCTCACCTCGCTCCAGCGGAGCATTGCCTCACAGAGCCAATCGGTGTGATTGACCTTGGCCGCGGACCGCAGGTCCCCGAGGGCGCGCTCGCGTTGGGTCCTCGGGAGATCGGTCAGGTAATTCTTCAAGCCACGCAACGCGGCGCGGCGCCCGGCCAGCTTACTGAGATCCCAGGTGATTTCGAACCCCTTTAATCTCAAGGTACTGCGAGTGGTGTTCAACAGAACATACGAAGCCTCCATCGGCCAGAGTGGGCAATCGCTATCGATGCAGTCCGTTGTCAGGAAGAAGGTTGCGGGCACCCCGTTTCGGCGCAGAATCGGATAGGCAAATCGGTAATTGTCACGATAACCGTCATCGAATGTGAGCGCGACAAGAGGGCGGTCGCCGTCGTAACCGGAATCGAGATGGCGCGCAAGCGTTGACAGGCTCACCACTTCATAATGGCGTACTAAAAACGCAATGTGTCGCGCGAACGCATCGGGTGTAACGCTGAGATTCGCGCCGATGTATGGAAGATACGGATCGTCTTGGGGGCAGACCGAGTGATACGCCAGTACATAAGCGCGCTCTTTCCGGTATCTTCTAGAAGGAGTACCCGTGCGCGGCCTGGTGGCAAAGACGCAGTGCTGAACGACAGCCCGTGCGAGGCCTCTGACGACGTTGGTTGGCATCGGAGTTAGTCAGTAGGAAGATCCAAAGAAGCGCTGAAATAGGCCTTGCGCAAGATGCACCCAGTCGTAGGCGCCGAGCAACTTACCACGGAAGGTTGCGATGGTATCACCGCGACCGATACCGATGCGTTTGAGACTGAATCGATCCTGCTGAAGGGTGTTCCGGCCGATGGCGGAGGTGCAGGCGAGGTCATAGCCACTTGCCGCAATAATGTCGAGTGCGGAATCGCTAATGTCACCATAACGCCGAATGCCTCCTGGAAATGCAAAAAAGCGCACCTGTTGCCCCGTGTGTAACTCCAGCAGGCGCTTAGATTCCATGACCTCGAACCGAATCTCATCGGGGCTTAGCCTGCCAAGATGGGGATGGGTCATGGTGTGGGAGCCTACCGTGATCAATCCCGAGTCACACATGACTCGAATCTCGTCCCAGGAGAGGGCGCGCAGGTGTTGAAAGAGCCGCGGCTGATCGCCGAAGGCTTGTTTATCCCAGGTGAACAACTGTTGCTTATCGGCAAACTGAACGGTTTGGAATATGGTGGCGGGAAGGCCGAGTCGCAACAGCACGGGGTACGCATACTCGTATACGTTCGCGTAGCCATCGTCAAAGGTGATCACGACGGCATTGCGCGGTGCCGCGGTCTGGGTCTTAAGGCAATGGAAGAAGGTGTCCAGAGGGATCACATTGAAATCGTTGGCCGCGAGAAAATCCATTTGCTGTGCGAACATGGCCGGAGAGACGCTCCATTCCGCGTCCAGCCCCTGAGTCAGCTCTGAGATCTTATGGTACATAATGATGACCACATGCTCATCATGAAACCATCGCCGTCGCAGCGTGTAAATGCTATTGAGCGGCGGGGCGCTCACTTGCAGCAAGGTCAAGAAGGCGCTTTTAAGAATCGCTCGCATCAGTTCACACTCGCGTGAGATCGAGGCTTCATTCCCTGGAGCTTGCCGAGTACCTCGAGCTTCATGCGGCGCAGGAAGGCCGAGCGCTTCGCCAGACGCCGGACAGCCGTATAGACACTCGTGGTTACGAAAGGCAACAGGCCAAACGGGGAAGGTCGTGCGACCAGGAGCCGCATGTTGTAGCGCTCGCTGTCGGCCCACTTGTACTTATAGTCCTCTTCACCGCGCGTGAAATCGAATTCCGCAATGTCACCCCGTTGAAATACGCTCTCGAGGAGAAAAACAAGCATCAACTCCCCTGGGAAGAACTTTGCGAAATCCGGATCATGGGCCGTAATTAGCCAAGTAAATCGGCCTTTGTGGGAAGCGCCGAGGCTGAATGCCAGCAGTTGGTCGTCAAGCTCCAGCGTCAAGAGATCCAGGCGCCCTTGGCGGCTCAGCGAGGCTGCCATCGCCGGATAAAAAGCACGTTCCCGCGTCCCGGCGAAGCTGACGGATAAGAACTTCTTATTCCAACGTTTTTCGTAGAGATCGAACAACCGTGGGAAGGCTGACGCGATGTCATCTGCTTGTATATGGCGACGGAAGGTCATGCGTCCCAGTTCGCCGAGGCGCCGCCGGCGACGCTCCAGATCCTTTCGTGTCGACTTCGATCGCTGCCCGGCATAGTAGTCAGCCCAGGGACTGGAGCCGATATGCAGATAAGGGCATACGATCACACGCTGCAGAAGGGTGGAATGTAGCCTACCGCGCAACAGTGTTTGGAGCGCGGGGAGGTTAGGGGAGTCCTCGGGGATATCCAGAAGGTCTGCGAAATGCCAGCGCATACGTTCGCGGATGTGCTCGCCCAGAACCGGCAGGCCGCGCTCCCGGAAATCCGGGTGGATACAAATGTCGAGATGATCAGAAGTCCCGTTGCCGAGAAAGCGCAGGACACGCAGGGGGGATGCGGCGAAAGGCCACCGCCAGATTGCCAGGGGGGCGACACCGACGAGTCGCGTGTCCGCCATCAGGAACAGGACGCCGAGCCTGCCCTCATCGCGGAAGTGTCTCCACCATTCGATCGCCCACCCGGGGTTGGCAAATACCGCAGAGGGATCGTCGATATCGTTGAGGAGGGCGGTCCATGCCTCCTTATGCTGTTCCAACTCGGCTAGGTCGTTGACTTCGATAACGTGCATGGCTTCCGCGCATCCTTATAAGCATTGATCATCCGGCCACGGATGCCTGTCGGGAAGTCGGGCTTCAGCCCGACCGCGACGGCTCTGGTGGCCAAGGTTTTCGGGGCCGGCCGACGCAGGGGTGCAAGGCGGGCGACTAGATGGTCCAGCCCCTTCAAGCCAAGCCTAGTGGGCCCTATGGTATCCCGACATAACTTGCCTCGCCTAGCAGCCTGTTGGACTAGGCGATTTCTACGCGCAATCCGAGCGCTTTGCATTAGTAGGTGAATGCTCATTTTTTCACCTAGGGACGCCGATTATGGCCAATTATTGATCAATTGGGGTCAAAGCAACGAAGGTAGAACGAAAGTCCGACAGGCTGCTACCACTACTGCTAGCAGGTGTGAAAGCGGACGCGGCATGGCTTTGCTCCGTGTTTATCGAGATCAACGTGCTCCCTTTGCGAACAGGACCACCTCAACCGTTTGAACCAAGATGACGAAATCGAACATAATGCTGGCGTGCTTGACGTAATAGAGATCAAACTCCAGCTTGCACTTTGCGTCCTCAACGCCCGAGCCGTAGGGATAATTTAACTGCGCCCAGCCGGTGAGTCCCGGTTTGACACGGTGGCGCTCCATGTAGAAGGGAATTGCTGCTGATAACTGCTCGACAAATTCGGGTCGCTCCGGGCGAGGTCCGACCAAGCTCATCTCTCCCTTGAGCACGTTGAATAGCTGCGGTATTTCGTCCAGGCGAGTCAAGCGTAAGAACACCCCAAGCCTGGTGATGCGCGGATCGTTGCTGCAAGCCCAGCGTGGCTTGCCGTCGCCCTCCGCATTGGTTCGCATGCTGCGAAACTTGTGGATGCGAAACGTCTTTCCCCCCAGGCCCACGCGCGCTTGGTGGTATAAGATAGGATCTTTCCCCCTCGATTCGATTAGGCTGGCGAATCCAACAACCAGCATTACCGGGGCGGCCATAACAAGCAAGATGGATGCGACCACCAGATCGAATAGGCGCTTGCCATACAGTCCAGTCAAGCCTGCTCGGAATCCAGTTTCCGAGAGGGTGAACAAGGCCGGTGTTAACAGATCAACCTTGACCAGAGCAAGCTCCCGCTCGAAAAAGGTGAATAAATCAAAGATGGGGAATCCATTCATTCGGCAATCCAGGAGTTCACCCATGGGGAGTACCTGGCGGTTATCGTTGGCGGCGACGACAACCTCGTCGACCCGATGGGTAATGGCCAAATCGAGCAGCGAGCCGCCCGACACTAGGAGCTTTTCGGGGGCGATCACAGGCCGGCAGTCGGATAGCGGGGCATAGCCAACGGCGATAAAGCCAAGGCCGGGTCTACGTTCCAGTAGTTCCGCGACTTGCCGGGCCTCGGCACCCGCGCCAACGACGAGAACGCGGCGCTTACGTGTAGAGGGATCGGCAACCCGGATAACGATTTCCCGCAGCAGCAGCACGCCGACGAACGCGAACAGTATCGCGAGTACCCCGACGCCTCGACCGACCGTTAGCGAGGGAAACAGAAACAGTAATTGCGCCAACAGCCCCGAGCCGATCACGCAGGCCAGCGAGAGACGCAGAACAAATCCCTGGTCGCGATTATATGCATTGCCTCGATAGATGCCCACCGACATAACAGACAGGGACATGATGGCGCCAAAGATTACCCCTGTTACGAACATGTCGGCCGATTTTATATCCTCGGGCAGGGTCCCGCCAAAGCGAATCAGCACCCCGAGGTAGAAGGCACCACAGAACAGAGGAAAGTCGAGCAGTCCGCGAATCAGGGTGATCCTTGGAACATAGTAGCCGAAGAGGCGAATCATAAGGTTTGGTGAGGCGAAAAGTTCGGGATGCATCGGTAAAGCCGTTTGGTCCAGCCGGAACGACAGGCCAGAAAGAATGACCGAAAAGACTTTCGGAATCAAGCCGTTTTGCTCTTAAAATCATGATGTTGACAGGCCTTGGCAGGCAGGATGCGGCGCCGTGGGCCATGAAAAAAGCTGAAAGCCATACCGCCGCTCATGTGCGTTACTCGTTTAAGAAGTTGCCCAAGATGCAAGAATCGAGAGGATTAACAGCGGCGCAGTTTACCCCGGGCGGACAATCCGGCCAAGAAAAACTACACTGAGGGCCATTCGCAAGCCATCCCTTAACCAGCCTTCGAGGTATCCACCGTGGAAGAAAGATTGTTCGAACAGGAAGGCTCGCGGCTCAGCCTGGCCAAAAAGCGCCACAAGGCCGCGTGGCACCATGACTACCGCGCTAAGGTGGTGTTCGACTGACGATTAATACGCGCTCACCCTGCTCAAGCCCCTGGACTCAAGCATCCCGCGGATGGGCGTGACTCGGGTGGAAACGTTTGAATGCAAGCGCCAACAGACCGACGAGGATCAATGCCTTGGTGAACAGGGCCAGAGGGTAATCACGCCAAAGAGCAGCCACCGGGTCGGACACGTGGATTCGCCAGAGAAAGCCCTGCTGGGCATTCTCTCCGATTCGGACGACTTGCCCCACGCCCGTCGGTCGACTTTCAGGCCGACCCCGGCCCCTGCGGCCACTCCCGGGCCCCGCGGTCGGTCTGAAGCCCGACCCACACGGGGTCCTGGTCCAACGGTGATCAATATCTCACTTCGCAAACCAGATCCGCTCAAAGTCCAGATACCACTCGGCGTTCTTGTCATCGAAGTAGTCGCCGACCAGATTGTCCGAGTAAAAGGTATCGCCGGCGAGGATGTAGCCCTGGGGCGTGCCCGACGGACCAAACCAATAGACGCCGTTGGCGGTGCTGACAAAGACATTGCCCAGCTTGTCTCCAAGAACATCGAAGACCCGGTCATCGAAGGGGAGTGTCACCTGCCCAAACATCTGCTTGCCGGTGCCGGCATAGAGGGCCTCCTTGTAGACGGTGATGATGCCGCTGCCGTTGTCCTCGGCCGTGAGCCAGTTGCCGGCGCCGTCCAGGCGCATGGTCTCGTCGGGGATCGCGCTAAGCCCGGCGGTCAGATTGACGGTGTCACTGACCGCTCCGGCAGCCGTGAGATTGACCGCATGGAGCGCGTCATTATCGAGCAGCATGAAGGCGCGGTAGCCAGCGCCCACCTGGACGACCCGCAGATCGACCAGCTCGGCCCCCGCCACTCCATGAAGGGTCGAGAGGTCTGACACAAGCACCGCGTTGGTGCTCCCTTGCTGCCACTTCAAGGCCGTGTGCACGGCCGTACCATCATCGGTGGTCTCGGTATAGAACCGCGTCCCGTCCGCGGTCAGGTCGAGCTCCAGGTCTTCGAAGCCCTCGGCGTGGATGTCGTTGTTGCCGTCGGTGTCTGCGAGGAAGGCGGCGTAGCCGACCCCGGGGCCGCCCTGCAGGAGCCCGCCCGAGGCGATCAAATCACCTGCGCCCAGGCGGTTCTGGGTCGCGGTGGTGTTTGCCGAGTCATCGAGGAAGTAGGGCCCGAACAGGTCGCTGTCGATGGTGTAGAAGGCATCACCGTACACCGCCAGGTCGCTCTGCTCATAATCCCACTGGTCGGTGTCGACGCGGTTGCCCTGCGGGTCGGGCTTCAGGAAGGGATCTCGGATCGCGACCAGATCGCCGAAGGCCTGGGCGTTGGCGTCGCTCTTCAGCCGCAGCATCTTGACGTAGTCGAAGTCGTCGTCGTAGTGGTACGAGTCCTCGATGGTGTACCAGGTCTCGGTGGTGCCCAGCACCTTTTCCGCCGAGGAGTTCTGGGGATAGCCGTGCAGGAGTGCGATCCGCTCGCCCGCGGCGCTGCCGTCCAGGCAGGTTGGTACCAAGCGCAGCAGGGCGCTCTTATGGCCCTCACTGGTGGGCGAAAAGCTGAGCTGCAGGTCCATCTCAACGGGGTGGCTGGTCCCGCCCACGGTTACAAAGTCCGGTGCGACGGCGAACTGGGAGTCGCCACCGGAGAGGCTGTCGATCGTCGCGTTGACTCCCGCCGCGACGCGGCCGCCGTTGCGTACCCGCGCGGTTGCCGGATACAGGAAATCGTCGTCGGCACCAACGCCGTTGCCGATGTTCGCGGTGGTCTTACTGATGTTGACCCGCTCGAATTCAAAGTCGTAGTGGCTGACGCTGAGGTTGCAGCGGTAGCGCCCGACGCCGGTCAGGCCGACCTCGAGGTCCCCGGCGGTGGTGGCGATGATCAGCTTGGCTGTTTGCCGTAAGACCGGCTCGGTCGTCGTCGGCGTAAAGGCAACGGCAATCTCGGCGGTCGAGGGGGCGAAGCCACCGGTCAGGCGGCCATTCTTTCCGGCCACCACCTTGAACCCCTCAGATGGAGTCATGGTGGCGCTGAAGCTGCCTGTTTCATCGTCGACGATGGAGACGCCCGTCACCTGGGCATCGTCCGTGCCCTGGTTGCTGATGCCGTCTTCGTCGATCTTGGCCGTGATATCCACGTCGCCGAAACTCAGCACCGCGCCCGGTAGCGGCCCCCTGCCGCTGACAAAGCTGAACCGCATCAGCCGCGGGCTCTGACCGGCAATGGTATCCAAGGTGCGCGCCATCAGGGGAACCTCGACGGGTGCGCCCGCGCTACTCACGACAGTCAGCGTCGCCGACCAGTCCATGGAAGGAACCGTGTCGGTGTCAGCCTCGCGCGGCCGGAATTGCACGTTAACATAGTGCCGCTCGCCCGGGCCCAGCATCAGCAGGGGATCGCCCGCGGCGACCGCCCCGACCACGATCGGAAAGGCTGCCGGATCGGAGCTGGTGATCGCCGACACCTCCAAGTCGCTGCCGCCCGCGTTGCGGATCTCCAGCAGACGGTCGCTGCGCATTGGCGCCCTGGCGAGGTTGATGTCGCGGTCCAGATCGCCAAAATCGAGTCCACCCGGGGTCACGGTGAGCAGGGGCCCGGCCTCGCTGACCACGACCTGCTGGGTCGCCGTGTCCTGCTTCACCCCGTCCGAGACCATCAGTTCGACAGCGTAACTGCCCTGCGCGGCGTAGGTATGGCTGACCGATAGCGCAGTGGTCTGCTCCTCGGAGCTACCGTCACCAAAATCCCAGAAGAAGGTGAGTGGCTGATCTTCAGGGTCGCTACTGCAGGCAGCATCGAAGGTCACCGGATCGCCCGCGGACGGTGCCGCGGGGTCGACCGTGAAACAAGCCTCCGGCGGCACGTTGGGCGGCGACACCGTCACCACTTGCTCACTGGTCACCAGCCAGACCCCGTCCGAGACGGTGAGCGACACGGTGTAGTCACCGGCCGCGGCATAGCTGTACGTCCCCTGGGCCTCACTCCCCGAGCTCCCGTCCCCGTAGTCCCACGCATAGGTCAGTGGCTGCCCCTCGGGATCAGTGCTGGCGGTGGCGTCGAAGCTGATCACCTGGCCGGTCTCCGGGGCCGCCGGGTCATAGCCGAACACCGCCGTCGGGCGGTGATTGATCGCGATCGCAAACTGGGCGCTCTCCTGGTCCTTGACGCGCTTTACTTTGCCGTTGGAGGCCGTGAAGGGCTGACTCTCGACGACCATCTTCACCGTCTGCTTCTTCTTACTGAGGTCGAACTGGTTGATCGGGATGGTCCCGCGTGCCCCGATGATGCGCCCGCCCCGCGCGGGATCGGTCGCGAACGCGAAGAAGGACGTCAAGTCGGTCTTGCCCAGGGTGGCGGTGAAGGTCGTCGGGTCGAGCTCGGCGCCACTGGTGGCGCGGTCGAGCGCCAGGTCGATGATGACCGCGTCATCCGCCACGACGGTGGCGTTTTTCTGGGGTGCGATCAGCGTCATCAACGGCTCGCCGCTGACCTGGGGGCCCACCGGAATGGTCGCCTGGGCCTGGGAGAAGGCCCCAGAACCCGGGTCGGTCAGACTGAGCGTGACCTTGTAGTCGGTCTTACCCTTCCCGGTGTAGGTGTGGGCCACCTGGGCCCCGCTCCCGGTGCCGGCGTCGCCAAAGTCCCAACTGATGACCAGGTCGTCCAGGGACACCCCCTCCGGCAGCGTGCTGTCTAGGGCATCGAAGGCCACCGGATAGTCCCATGCGGCCTGGGTCGGGCTGATCTTGATGGCGGCGGTCAGATCCGCGGCCGCTGACTGGGCAAGCCAAAACAGGGAGACTGCGAGTATGCACAGGACACGGGTCAGTCGGTGGGGCATCTTCATGGGATCATCCTAACGCGATCGGGAGACAGAGGCGGAATTAGTCACGGCTTCGGCAATTGGCAGTCAGCTTAGGCTTGTTGCGCCCGACCGGGGGGCGCGAGTGACCCGCGGAAGCCAGGCTCGACCTGAAGGCCGGTCTACAGTCGCAGCCCCTGGCGCCTGAAAAAATGATCTTCAGATGCGGGCAGGGAGCCGCGGGGATAAAGATCCCTTCGTGCTCGTTGCTCGTACTCATATGGGCTGATTCTAGCAATCTTTCCGGACAATGGATACCGCGCTGTTCGGAGAAAAAGCCCGGATTTGTGCAACACCGCGGGACGGCCCGCGGAGCATCGACAGGTCGTCCAGGCATCCCGCGATTCGGAGTCCAAGACTGAAGCCTTGCGGTCCATTCGTCCTGGATCCACCGCCTTGCCGGCTGCTCCAGGAATCATACTCAGGGCCGTGCTGACTATATCTGCTTATATGCTAACCTAATAGACTCAGGGACACATGAAATAGCGTGACGTGAACCCAAGGGGCAGTAATTTAGATCCAGTCCTTGTGCCACATGCGCGGTGGCTTTCAGATAATTAGACCTGCTTGTCGGTAGTCTGGACTCGATCGCGCGGTATGGGCCGGACAAGCGGCTACTCGGTGGGACCGGGTCAAATAGGGCGGCGGCCCGCTCGGAAGCCTAACTCCGAAGGAGCTTCGCAATCCACTTGCCTGATTTACCGACGGGGATGAGCAGAGCGGAGATTTCGATCCGTCATGGCGGCGGCGTCAATGCTGTGCAGAGCGACGAGACCATTCCGTTGGACCAGGCACGGTTGGCGTGTAGACAATAAGACTGGTATC
>JBFZFE010000036.1:0-6372 GCA_041306525.1 Verrucomicrobiota bacterium
GTCAGACCAAAGAAGAACAGCACCAGCACGCCTGGATAGATCCATTCGCTCAATACCCGCCAGATAAATTCAAATGACACGTTCAGCTTCCTTTCTTGCCCATTGATCGGCGGCCAATATAGCGTCCAGCGCAGGTGACGCAACCGGCTTGTGCGCGACCATCACTTTTTCCACCGTCGTGAAAATCTCAGTGAACCGAATCTCCTCGTCAACAAAGCGCTGCACGGCCACTTCATTGGCGGCATTGAACACCGCCGGCAAGGTTCCCCCCACCCGACCGGCTGTCTGGGCCAGCCGCAGCGACGGGAACTTCGCGTGGTCCGGCTCTTCAAAGGTCAACGTGCCGATTCGGGCAAAATCCGTCGGCGGCATCGAATTGGGCAAGCGGCGCGGCCCGACCAGCGCGTACTGGATCGGGTGCCGCATGTCGGGCGCACTCAACTGCGCCAGCACCGAACCATCCTGAAACTCCACCATCGAGTGCACCACGCTTTGCGGATGCACCACCACGCCGACCCGGTCGATCTCCACGTCGAACAACCAGCGCGCCTCGATCATCTCCAGGCCTTTGTTGAACAACGTGGCCGAATCGATCGTGATCTTCTGCCCCATGTTCCAACTCGGGTGCTTCAACGCCTGCGCCACCGTGATCCGCTCAAATTGTTCCCGCGGCGTCTGCCGAAACGGCCCGCCCGAGGCCGTCAAGATCAACCGCTTCACGTCCACTGGGTCGCGCCCTTCCAAACACTGGAAAATCGCCGAGTGTTCGCTGTCCACCGGCAACACCTTCACCCCGTGCTTGCGCGCCTCGCTCATCACCAACTCACCGGCCATCACCAGGATTTCCTTCGAGGCCACCGCCAGATCCTTGCCGGCTCGGATCGCCGCGAGTGCAGGCTCCAGACCGGCGGTGCCGACAATCGCCACCAGAACGATGTCCGCCTCCGGCATGGTCGCCAGTTCGACGAGGCCGCGCTCACCGGCCAGGACTTTCACGCCCTTGCTGCCGTTGGCGTCCAGCCGTCCCTGTAGTTGCTGCGCCTTGTCGTGATTGGTCATCGCCACGGCCTTGGGCTGGAACTTCTGGATGGCGGCTTCCATGCCGGGGACGTTCTCGCGCGAGGCCAACCCGACCAACCGCACGTGATCCGGCAGGTCGGCCGCGACTTTCTGGGTGCTCACGCCAATCGAACCGGTGCAACCGAGCAAAACAACGTTCTTGGGCTTCATTGTCATAGAAATCGCCTCAGTGCAGGACGAGACGGACATACACGTACAGCAGCGGCGCGGTGAACAGCAGGCTGTCAATCAAGTCCAGCGCACCGCCGTGCCCCGGCAACCAGTGGCTGGAATCTTTCACACCCGCTTCGCGTTTGATCAGTGATTCCGCGAGGTCGCCGACCACCGCCGCGCCACCGAGCAGGAGCCCAAGGGCGATGGCGTGGACCATCGTCATGCCGTGACCGGCCAGTTCGGCTTTCCAGAAATGGAAGAACAGGACGCTGGTCAGCGCGGCCATCAGGATGCCGCCGATGGTGCCTTCCCAGGTCTTCTTCGGACTGATGCGCGGAATCATTTTGTGCCGCCCGATGGTCGAGCCGGTCAGGTAAGCGCCGATGTCGGTGAACTTGGTGACGACGACCAGGTACATGACGAAGTATCGTCCGTTGCTGGTCGCAAAGTTGATGCGGGTCACGAAATTGCAGAGCCAGGCCACGTAAATCAGGCCGAACAGCGTGACGGCCATCGTGACGATGCCTTGCGGGTTGAGTTTCTCGGGCATCTGGCGCAGGAAGACACCCAACGCAAACGTCATCAGGATCAAGATGTCGAAGTCGTAGGACAGCTGGAGACGCTCGGGTTCTCGATAGAAGAACCAGCTGCCCGAAACCATGGCCACGGCACCGACGACGCCCCAGGTCTTGAAAGAGCGGAAACCCTTGACCTCGCAAATGCTGTAGAACTCCCACAACGCACGGGCGATGACGATGTTCAGAAAGAGATACAATCCCGCCGGGGGCAGCCAGAAAATGACCGCGAGCATGACGCCCCAGAGGATGATGGAGCTGATCAGCCGCCAAGCAAAGCCGCTGCGGGGGTTTTCGCCCATGCCGTTGCCATTGCCGTTCGGGGCGGGATTCATTCGGTCTCGGCCGGGTTGACGCGGCCAAAGCGGCGTTGGCGACGTCCATAGTCTTCCAGCGCCGCGACCAGTTCCGGTTTGCGGAAATCAGGCCAAAGGGTGTCGGCGACGTGGATCTCGGCGTAGGAAATCTGCCAGAGCAGGAAGTTGCTGATGCGCAACTCGCCGCTGGTGCGCACCAGCAGGTCGGGATCAGGAATACCGGCCGTGTAAAGGTGATCGCTGATTTGCTTCTCGTCGATGTCGGCAATGTCGATGGTACCGGCCCGGACTTCACGTGCGATGCTGCGCATGGCGTCCACCAACTCTGCGCGGCCACCGTAACTCAGCGCCAGCACCAGCGTGAGGCCGGTATTGTTCTTCAGCCGCTGGATGCTCTTGGCGAGCTGGTCCTGGGCGGTGCCCGGCATCTCGTGGATGCGCCCGATGGCAGCAAGGCGGACGTTGTTCTTGTCCAGTTCCTCGACCTCGGCCCGCAAATAGAATTCCAGCAGATGCATCAAGGCGGTGACTTCGGCCCGTGGCCGGTTCCAGTTCTCACTGGAGAACGCGTAGAGCGTCAGGTACTTCACGCCGAGCTCGCCGCAGGCGCGCACGATGGCGCGGACGCTGTCCGAACCGCGCCGGTGCCCTTCCACGCGCGGCAAGCCGCGCTGTTTGGCCCAGCGTCCGTTGCCGTCCATGATGATGGCGACGTGCTGCGGAACCTGCTTGGCCGGGGAGCCGCTCACAGGAAGATGGTTTCGGCGCGCCGCGCGCCCACGCTCACGATGCTGAGCCGTGAGCCGGTCAGCTGCGCCAGTTTTTGCAGGTAAATCCGCGCCTTTTTCGGCAACTTGTCGAAGTCGCGGATCTCCTTGGTCGATGTCTGCCAGCCATCGAACTCCTGGTAAACCGGCACGCACTGTTCCAGCACTTCCACATCCGCCGGGACGGTGTCGGTCACCTTGCCGTTGAGTTTGTAGGCCACGCAGACCTTGATCTTGGGCAGATCATCGAGCACATCGAGCTTGGTGACGGCCAGTTCGTCGATGCCGTTGACCATCACGGCGTACCGGGTGGCCACGGAGTCGAACCAACCACAGCGGCGCGGGCGCCCCGTGGTGGCGCCGAACTCACTGCCCGTCTTGCGCAGCAACGCGCCTTGATCATCAAGCAACTCCGTCGGGAACGGCCCTTCCCCAACGCGGGTCGTGTAGGCTTTCATCACACCGACCACCCGCTCGATGCGGTGTGGCGGAATGCCGGTGCCGGCACAGGCGCCACCGGCCGTCGTGTTGGAGCTGGTGACGAAGGGATAAGTGCCAAAATCAATATCAAGGTGCGTGCCTTGGGCGCCTTCGAAAAGGATTTGGCGTCCCTCGCGTTCCAAACGGTTGAGCAACTTGATGGTATCGGTGATGTGGCGTTTCAGGCGCTGGCCCGCCGCCAAGTATTCTTCATTGATCTTGGTGAAGCTCAGCGGCTTGGCGCCAAAGGCCCGGGCAATCTCGTTGGTTTCCCGCACCTTCGCGCGCAGTTTTGCGGAGAAACGGTCGGGCGAAAGCAAATCCACCACGCGCAGGCCGGTTCGTCCGACCTTGTCGGCATAGGCCGGGCCGATGCCGCGCTTGGTGGTGCCGATCTTGCGTTTGCCCTTCTGTTCTTCCCGGATGGAATCCAACAGCCGGTGATACGGGAACACCAAGTGCGCCCGGTTGCTGACCAGCAGGTTGCCGTTCACGGCAATGCCGCGCCCGGTCAGGTGATCGATTTCTTCAAGCAACGCCACCGGGTCCACCACCACGCCGTTGCCGATGACGTTGAGTTTGCCGGGATACAAGATGCCCGATGGAATGAGATGCAGGACATATTTTTGATCGTCCACCTCGACCGTGTGGCCTGCGTTGTTGCCGCCCTGATAGCGCACCACAACATCGGCTTGCTCGGTCAACACGTCGATGATTTTGCCCTTGCCCTCGTCGCCCCATTGGGCGCCGACCAGAACTGTTGTTGCCATAACGCGCGCTACATAACCAAACCGCTTCCCCCGTGGCAAGACAATCATCCAGCAGTTGCCCCGCTTTTTCCGCTCAGAGGCGCAACGGCGGCAGCAGCCCTTGGTCCACCACGTCGGCCAACGAATGGAACTTCGGCAGCGAAGCCGATTCATGCAGCGCCGCGAGCGGATTGAGCCCGCCGGCAATCACCAACCCCGCCCGCCCCTCGGCCACTGGCACATCGAGCAACGGTTGGTTGGGGGTGCCCACCGCCAGGATGCCATCCAGCCCCTGCTCGTTCATCGCCTTCTTGATGCGCGCGACCTCCGCCAACGCCGGCGTGGGCACCTCGCGAAAACTGACGCCAATAATGCCGTTACCGGTCCGCGCGCAGTCTCGCACCCGGGTCATCTTCGCCCGGATAAACGCCTCCAGCGGGTCCAAGGTCGTGCCCCCGTAATCGATTAACGCCACAAATCGGAACGGCCGCCACTGCCGCACCTCCAGCAAACCGCCATACCGGGACGTCACCGGGATGCCGTGTTTGAGGAAGACGCCATTGACCGTCACGCTGCACGCGGTCGCCAGCAACACCATACCGGCTGGCACCGTTGTCCCGGCAAAGACCTGCCCTTCCCGCACGACTCCCAGTCTGGTGCCCATGCCGAAACGATGACGAAACACCGGCCGCATCACCTCCGTGGCCCACGCCAGATCGCGCGCCGACAACAGGGCGGTATTGGCGATGATCGTTCCCTGTTGCGTCAGCAGATCGTAGTTCATCTGGTACACCAGCGAATCGATCCGCGGCCCGATGAACCCGATCTTCTCGACGATGTTGGCGTGCGCCAGCTCCTGTTCACCGCGCCCGGTAAGGACACGGCCGTGCCGGCGACTGACCAACCGGGTCAGTCCCTCCTGGTCCAACTGCAACAAATACAACCGCACCGTTCGCGGTTGTATATCCAACCCGCGGGTTAGGAGTTTCTCGCGGATTCGTGATGCACCCGCGCTGCCGCCGACCTCCTTGAGCGCTTGGAGAACAGCGGACTTGCTGTCGTGACCTCTTGGTTTCATAGATACGGCAACATTGCCGCTACATATTTCAGGGAATCAACCATTTTCTTTTTGACCCAGCAGTGCCAGTTCGCTAGATATGGCACCCAATTTCCGCAACAACACCCAACCCAGACAGGAGAAACCCATGAGCTATATCCAAGAAGTCCTGCAAATCGTCGAACGCCGCAATGCCGGTGAGCCCGAGTTCTTGCAGGCCGTTCGCGAAGTGCTCGAATCCCTCGAGCCAGTCGTCAACCGTCACAAAAAATACCAGAACAGCCGGGTCCTCGAACGCATCGTCGAACCCGAACGCCAGATCATCTTCCGCGTGCCGTGGCAGGACGATCAGGGGCGGTTCCACGTCAACCGCGGGTTCCGCATCGAGTTCAACAGCGCCATCGGACCGTATAAGGGCGGACTGCGTTTCCATCCCAGCGTCAACGTCGGCATCTTGAAGTTCCTTGGCTTTGAACAGGTCTTCAAGAACTCCCTGACCACGTTGCCAATGGGCGGCGGCAAGGGCGGTTCGGACTTCGATCCGAAGGGCAAGTCCGACCATGAAGTCATGCGGTTCTGCCAGAGCTTCATGACCGAGCTGTTCCGCCACATCGGTCCTGATACCGACGTGCCCGCTGGCGATATCGGTGTCGGTGGACGCGAGATCGGCTTCATGTTTGGCCAATACAAACGTTTGGCCAACGAGTTTACCGGCGTGCTGACCGGCAAGGCGCTGCGTTGGGGCGGCTCGTTGATCCGACCCGAGGCGACCGGCTACGGCGCGGTTTACTTCGCGCAGGAAATGCTCAAGACCCGCGGCGACAGCTTCCAAGGCAAAGTCTGCACCGTGTCCGGCTCCGGTAACGTCGCGCAGTACACCGTCGAGAAACTCAACCAGCTCGGCGCCAAGGTCGTCAGCCTCTCCGACTCCCAGGGCACGATCTACGACAAGGACGGCATCAACGCTGAAAAACTGGCGTGGGTCATGGATCTCAAGAACATCCGCCGCGGCCGCATCAAGGAGTACGCCGACAAGTTCAAGGCCGAGTACATCGCCGACAAACGTCCGTGGGGCATCCCCTGCCAATGCGCGTTCCCGAGCGCCACGCAGAACGAGATCGACGGCGAAGATGCCGCCGCGCTGCTGAAGAACGGCTGCTTCGTCATCAGCGAAGGCGCCAACATGCCCAGCAC
>JBFZFE010000037.1:0-5176 GCA_041306525.1 Verrucomicrobiota bacterium
ATTGCCGACCTCGCCGGCACCGAGCACATCCAACCTGATCACATCAGCGAAGCCATCCAATACCGCAGCCTCGACCGGCAACTCTGGATCTGACTACAGTCCTGCTGCTGAAGTATCTGCCGGGACAGAGGCTATCAAAATGCGTGTGTTTACACCGGTGAGGGTGTAGTTGCCGAGGTTGGCGGGGAGGAGGAGCCAGTCGCCGCAGTGGAGGTCGCCTTCCCAGCCGGTGGAAGTGGTGAGCTGAGCTTGGCCGGCAACGCAGCCGAGGACGTGGAAAGTAGTGCCGTCGCACCGATCCGTGCGCGGGCCGGTCAGATCGAGTTGATCGACGATGAAGTGTTCGCAGGTGATGGGATACCGGCTGAGCGGCGGGGCGAAGTCGTTGAAGTCGATGCAGGCGAGGGATTCTTTGACGTGAAGCGAGCGCGGTTTGCCGTCAAGGCCGACGCGGCCCCAGTCGTAAACGCGATAGGTGGTGTCGGAGTTTTGTTGGATTTCGGCGATGACCAGCCCGGCATCGATGGCGTGAAGGCGGCCGGAGGGGACGAAGAGGGTGTCGCCGGTGTGGACGGGGAAACGGTGGAGCAGGGGTTCGAGTTGTGGGCCGGTCGCGGCCGGGAGTCCGCTCCCACAACTTGGGGAGCCGGGGCTGCTCCCACTTTCACGGAGGGCTTGTTCAAATTGGGCGCGGGTGGTGCCGGGTTTTAGGCCGGCGATGAGATGGGCGTCGGGGGCGGCGTCCATGACGTACCACATTTCGGTTTTGGGTTCGCCGCCGAGTTGGGGGGCGATGGCGGCGGGGGGATGGACTTGGAGGGAGAGGCGGTCGCGGGCGTCGAGGAGTTTGATCAGGAGCGGGAAGCGTGAGCCGGTAACGTTGGTGCCGAGGAGGTCGGGGCCGTTTTGCTCGATGAGTTGGCGGAGGGTGCGGCCGGCAAGGGGACCGTGGGCGACGACGGAGGCAGCGTCGTCGCGGTCGCTGATTTCCCAGCTTTCGCCAATGACGTGGCCGGTGGCGATGTTTTTGCCGAAGCGGGCGAGGGTATGGCCGCCCCAGACGCGTTCGGCGAGAATCGGGGTGAATTTCAGTGGATAAAGGCTCATTGCACCTTGCAGTTGATATTTGTTTTCCCTAAAGTGGCCGCCGTCCAAGAGGTTTGGCAATCATTTTCTAATTCTATGGGGAAAAAATCTGAAAGCGGCGGGCACGCCCGTGAGATCTGGGCGGTGGTGCTGGTGGGTTTGTCATTGCTGTTGCTGCTGAGTCTTTTCTCGCACAACCCGTATGATGTCGGCAACGCGGAGCGCACGGGCAACGGGAACGTCGCCAATTTCATTGGCCCGGTCGGCGCGTGGCTGAGCTTTGTGGTGTTCCAGCTCTTCGGGCTGGGCGGCTATGTGTTGATGCTGGTGCTGGCGGGGCTGGGGGTGGTGTTGTTGTTGGGCGAGCAGGTGCCGTGGCGGAGCAAGATCGGGGCGGGCATTCTGCTGTTGTTGTCTTCCACCTGCCTGCTGCATGTGACCGGCCTGCAACACGCGGTGGAACACTGGAATTTGCCGAAGAGCGCCGGTGGCTTTACCGGCCTGTATCTGGGCGGTTTTTTCAGCAGCTTGGTCGGCGCGGCGGGCACGTGGATCATCTTCGGTGTGCTCTACATCATCAGCTTGATCGTGCTGATCAACTTGCGCCCGAGCTACTGGGTGACGTTGGCGGCGGGCGCCATTCATGGACTGTTGAAACGCAAGGAGAAGACCAAGGCCGACGTGCGCGAGGAGTTGCGCGAGCAGGAGCGGGATTTGCGCCTCAAGGAATACGAATTGGATCGCGAAGTCTCCCGCACCGAGCGTCAGGCCCGCAAATTGGAGAAGGACGACGAGCCGGAGCCGGTCGCGCCCGCGAAGCCGAAGGTCGAGCCGCGCATTTTCGACAGCACGCAGCCGCAGGACAAAAAGGGCGATGAACCCGCGCCGGCGAAGAAGCCGTCGATGGTCGAGAAGATCGCCGACAAGCTCACCACGAAGAAGTCGAAGGAGCCAGAACTCGAGCCAATCGTACCGGCTGTGGCTGCGGTCGCGGCAGCGGCCTTGCCGGCAACGACGCCGAAGCCGAAACTCGACAAACCAACGCCACCACCGGCACCGGCCAAGCCGGCCGAGGTTTCCTTCGGGCCGTACGCGTTGCCCTCACTGGACCTGCTGGAAGCGCCGCCCCCGGGAGTCCCGGCCGGGCCCGGGACGGTGGTTGAGGACTTGAAGCAGAACGCCGAGATATTGCGCCAGACGCTCGAAGAGTTTGATATCGAGGTGCAGGTTTCCGATGTGACCAAGGGACCGGTGGTCACGCTTTATGAGATGGTGCCGGCGGCGGGCGTGAAGGTGGAGAAGATCTCCTCGTTGTCCAACAACATCGCGCTGGCCATGAAAGCGGTGACGGTGCGCATCCTGACGCCGGTGCCGGGGAAGGGCACGGTGGGCATCGAGGTGCCGAATCACAAGTCGGCGATTGTTTACCTGCGCGACCTGCTGGAGTGCGACGAATACAAGCGCAGCAAGGCGCGTTTGCCGATTGTGCTGGGGCGCGACGTGGCCGGCAGCGCCATCATTGGTGACTTGGCGGACATGCCCCACATGTTGATCGCGGGCGCGACCGGCTCGGGCAAAACGGTGTGCGTCAACGCCATCCTTGCCAGTTTGCTTTACCGGTTCGGCCCCGAGGAACTGCGGTTGGTGCTGGTCGATCCGAAGATGGTGGAGATGCACCAGTACAACGGCCTGCCGCACCTCGTGGTGCCGGTGGTGACCGAGGCGAAGAAAGTGACCTTGGCGTTGCGGTGGTGCATCAACGAGATGGAGAAGCGCTTCCAGATTCTCGCCAAGACAGGCGTGCGCAACATCGCCGCTTTCAACAACCGGCCGAAGAAACCGAAGGTCACCCCGCCGGTGGAAAACGGTCCAGTCGAGGAAGGCAAGGACGGCGAGAAAGACAAGCCGAAGGAGCCGCAGCAGGAAGTTTTCAAAATCGAAGTGCCGCGCGATGATGATCTGATCATCCCGGAGAAACTGCCGTACATCGTCGTGGTCATTGACGAACTGGCGGACTTGATGCAGCAGGCGGGCGCCGACATCGAAAACGCCATCGCCCGTTTGACCGCACTTTCCCGCGCGGTCGGCATCCATTTGATCCTCGCAACGCAACGCCCGAGCGTGAACGTCATTACTGGTGTCATCAAAGCCAACACACCCGCCCGCGTCGCCTTCCAGGTCGCCTCCAAGCAGGACTCGCGCGTCATTCTGGATGCCAACGGGGCCGACAAACTGCTGGGGAAGGGCGATATGCTTTATCTGCCGCCGGGCTCCTCGAAACTGATCCGGGCGCAAGGCGTTTACGTGCAGGACGCCGAGATCGTGCGCATCACGGAGTTCATCAGCAAACAGAGCCCGCAGCAGTTCATTGCCGAGATTCATTCGAAAATCTCCAAGAAGATGATCCTGCCCAGTGACATGAGCGAGGAAGATGCCGAGGACGAGGCGCTCGTCGAGCAGTCCGTCGAGGTCATCCGTCAGACCCAACGCGCCAGCGTCTCGATCCTGCAGCGGCGGCTGCGGATTGGCTACACCCGCGCCGCCCGCATCATGGATTTGCTTGAGGAACGTGGGATTGTCGGGCCCGGTAAGGGCGCCGAGCCGCGCGAGATTCTCATGGACCTCGACCAACGCGCCGCCCAGCAGGTGGACGTGCCCAACGAGGAAGAACGATAATCATGCAATCGACCGGTGAAAAACTTCGCGCCGCCCGGCAGGCCCGGAAGATCAGCCTGGAGGACGCCGCCCGCGCCACCAAGATCAAGATTGAGACACTCCAACGCTTGGAAGCCGACGAGTTCAAGCAACTGGCGGCGCCGATGTACGTGAAAGCTTTTCTGAAGACCTATGCTGCGCATCTCGGGCTGGATGGCCCGGCGGTTGCTGAAGAATACATCCGCAGTCAGGGCGGTTTGCGCCGCCAAGGCATCCAGCTTGAAACCGAAGCCACGCTTCGTGAACGCCGCGCTCAGGAGATCCAACTGCCCATCGGCGCCCTGATTGCAGTCGTGGTCTCGCTCACCCTTCTGGTGGCTGTTGCGTATGGTGTACGCTCCTGGTGGACCGCGCGGAAGAATCGTCCCGCGGCGCCGCCCTCCGTGCTTCCCCACGCCAACGTGGACGAGTTCTACCGCCCGAAGAAGCCCGTCCCCGCCGAAGTCCTCGAACCCAGCCGGTAACGCGGCGCCGATTTGCTTTCGGTGATTGCGGCGGCTAGTATGGCGCGCTTTCATGTCACAAACACCGCTCAAAGTTGGGTTGATCAGCCTCGGTTGCGCCAAGAACCTCGTCGATAGCGAGGTCATGCTGGGCACATTGCGCCGAGCCGGTATGGAATTGGCCGAGGATGCCCGGCAGGCCGACATCGTCATCGTCAACACCTGCGGCTTCATCGAGGCGGCGAAACAGGAATCAATCGACACCATTCTCAAGGCCAACGACCTGCGCCAGACCGGCAACTGCAAGGCGCTGATCATGGCCGGTTGCCTGGCCCAGCGCTATCCCAAGGATCTCGCCAAGGACCTGCCCGAGGTTGATGCGTTCATCGGGTTGAACGAGGTCCCGCGGATCGCCGAGATTGTGGGCGAGATACTGGCACGCAAAGGGACAAAGCTTTACTGGTCCGGCCCGGCCAAGTTCGTGCCCGATTACACCGCGCCACGGTACCGGCTGACGCCGCGGCACACGGCGTACCTGAAAATCGCGGAGGGCTGCAATCATCCCTGCACGTTCTGCAGCATCCCGCGGATTCGCGGCAAACATCGCAGCCGCGGCGTGGCGGACATTGTTGCCGAAGCCAAGGCGCTGGTTGCCGACGGCGTGAAGGAACTGAACCTGATTTCTCAGGACACGACATTTTACGGCAAGGATGCCGGCACTTCCTTGCCGTCATTGCTGCGGGAACTGCAGGCGGTGCCGGGTGATTTCTGGATCCGTTTGCTCTACACGCACCCGGCGCATTGGAGCGATGAATTGATCGCGACGATCGCGGCGTGCGACAAGGTGTGCCGGTACGTGGACATGCCGTTGCAGCACATCAGCGACAACGTCCTGGCGCGGATGCGGCGCGAGACGGACGGCCATTACATCC
>JBFZFE010000038.1:0-3537 GCA_041306525.1 Verrucomicrobiota bacterium
GTCGAGGGGGACAACTGGATCCGGCGCGCCAGCGAGATGTTTCAGAAGGCGGGTTACCCGACCGAGCGCGACGACAGGCCCGAGCTGTTTGATCAGGATTTTCCGATGACCGATGTCGCCGTGTATGCCGGTTGGTATGCGCTGCACCTGACCGGGCCGTTTCGACGTGAGGGATTTCGGTTTCAACCCGGTGCCGTTGCCTATCACATTCATTCCAGCAGCGCGGCCAGCTTGCGTTCACGCACCAGCTTCTGGGCCGGGCCGCTGCTGGACCGCGGCGCCGCGGCGACGATGGGAAATGTGTTCGAGCCTTACCTGATGATGTCGCCGCATGTGGATGTTTTCTTCCGCAAACTGCTCGATGGCGCCACGTTCATCGAGGCGGCGTACGCCAGCCAGCCGGTGTTGAGTTGGCAGACAACCTTTGTCGGCGACCCTCTTTACCGGCCCTTTGCGGTCGCGTTGGACGACCAGATTGCCCGCCTGACTGTCGACAAACGTCCGGAACTGCACTGGGCCTACCTGCGCAAGGCCAACCTGCTGGTCCAACGCGGGCGCAAGGACGAGGCGTTTGCCTTGTGTCGTGAACAGGCCGTTCGCCTCGGCAGCCCGGTCCTGTGGGAGTGGCTGGCGGACGCGCAACTCGTCAGCAGCAATGCGGCGGAGGCAGTGAAGCTCTATCAAAAGGCGATGGAGCAGGGGAACGATCCGCACCGGCAACTGCGTCTTGCGCGCAAGCTGGCGCAGGCGCATGAAGCCAACCAGCAACCGTCGCTGGGCTTGGCCGTTTACGAGGGATTGATCCGCGCCCATCCGCACCACGGCCACTTGGCCGACTTCTATCGACGGGCGCGCGACTTGGCAGAAGCGGCCAATGACACCGCCAAAGCGGCGGAAATGCAGACGTGCCTGGACCAACTGCTCGCGGCGGGCAAGCCGAAGTAAGCGCTCCCCGGCTAATTGGCGGCGGGCAGCGCTGTTTTCGCCGATTTGACCGCATCGGGGAGTTGCATGGCCATTCGGGGATCGAGTTTGGTGGCCCGCGAGAAGTCGCCGACAGCAGCTTCGGCATTACCGGCTCCCTGATGCGCCAGGCCGCGATTGTAGAATGCCTCGGCGAAACTCGGATCCAGTTCGATGGCCGTCGTGAAATCCTCGACGGCGCCCTTGAAGTCCTTGGCCTCACCGCGGGCGACGCCGCGGTTGTAATGGGCTTCGGCCAGTTTCGGCGCGAGGGCGATGGCCTTCGCGTAATCCGCCAACGCCGCATCGTGCGCTCCCTTGCTCTGCTGGGCAACGCCGCGGTTGCAGAACGCCTCGGCGAAATTCCCATTCAGTTCAATCGCCTTCGAGTAATCCGCAATCGCCCCTGCGGTGTCACCTTGCTCCGTCAGTGCCAGCGCGCGGTTGTAGAGTGCTTCGGTCATCGCGGGGGAGGCTTCGAGTGCCTTGGTGTAATCGGTGATGGCCGCGGCGAGATTGCCTTGGACGGCGTAGGCGACGCCGCGATTGCAGAGCGCGTCAGCGAGCTTCGGGTTGAGCGTCAACGCCTTGGTGTAGTCGGCGATTGCGTTCTCCAAATCCTTCTGTTGGTCGCGAAGCAGACCGCGTCGATACAACACTTCGGCGGCGGGCTCCAATTCGATGGCTCGGTTGTAATCGGCCAGCGCGCCTTCGATATCGCCCTTGCCGGCGCGGCTCAAGGCGCGGTTGCTGAGTGCCTGCGCGAGCTTCGGGTTGACCTCACCGGCCAGCTGCGGATTGAGCTTCAAAGCCTCTTGGTAGCCGGCAATCAGGGCTTCGACGTCAACGTTCCCGGCCTGTTGCGCACGACGGGTCAACGCGGCGGCCAGTGCCGGCCCGAGGATCTTCTGATGGGCCGGGCTGATCTGGATGGCCTTGCGCAAATCGCTGATCGCGGCATCGAGGTTCTTCTTTTCCGCTTGGGCGAGTCCGCGGTGACCGTATGCCTCGGCGAGGTTGGGATTGAGTTCGAGCGCCTTGTTTGCATCCGCGAGCGCGGCATCGGCTTTGCCCTTGGCGATGTGATCGGCGGCGCGCGCGCACAAGGCATCGGCGAGTTTGACTTTCATTACCGGCCCCAGCGCCGGATCCAACTGCATGGCTTCGCTGTAACTGGTGATGGCGCCCTCGTGATCTTTCTTCTTGGCCAGCTCAGCCGCCCGGCTGGCATGCGCCTGGGCGAGGTTCTGCTTCAATTCCTCGTCGGCACCGGGACTGAGTTCCCGGACCTTGGTGTAATCGGCAATGGCGGCGGCGAACAGGTTCTGTTTCGCCTGCAGCCGGCCGCGGCGCGCGTAGGCGGCGCCTGACGCGGGGGCCAACTCGATTGCCTTGTTCAGGTCCGCCAACGCGCCGTCGAGATTGTCGAGGTCAGCGCGCGCGCTGCCACGCGCGAGGAGGATGGCGGCCTTCTTGGGGTTGACGGCGTCGGCGAGCTTTTCATCCGCCAAGAGTGCTTTGTCGTAATCTTCCAGCGCTTCATTGTGTTCCTGCTTGCCGGCATGCAGATCGCCGCGACTGGTCCAAACCCCGGCCAGGGCGGGGTCCATGAGCAGCGCGTTGCCGTAGTCGCTCAATGCGGCTTCGTTGGCGTTGGTCTTGGCGTGGGCTTGACCGCGGCCGTGGAAGGCCTGGGCCAGCTTGGGTTTGATCTCGCCGGCCAGCTTGGGATCGCCTTGGAGCGCGGTGTTCAAGTTGCTGATCGCCCCATGGAAATCACCCGCCTCAAGCATCGTGGTGCCGGTCTTGACCAGTTCCGCGGGTTTGGGTTTGGAGGAACACCCCGCGCCAATCAACAACGCAACCAGTGAAGTCAAAAACAAAGAATGCTTGATCATACGGATCTCTCCCGGGTGACGAGAATTCGGCGTCACGCGCCCGCATACTAGTCCTCGCCCGCAGCACCGACAAGGTCAATTCTGCAAAAGAAAAGGGGCAGGCTGACCGCGCCTGCCCCTTGTCCGGTAAGGGTGGTTTACTTCTTCTCAAACGCCGCGTCGAACGCCACCGCGCTCGGCTTGAAGTCGAGACGCTTCACAAATGCCGCCGCCTCGGTCGCGCCATGTTCGCGGTCCATGCGACTGTCTTCCCACTCGACGCTCAAGGGACCCTGATAGTTGATGTCGTTCAGCGCGACGATGATCTCCTCGAAGTTGATGTCGCCGTGCCCGAGTGAACGGAAATCCCAGTACCGGCGCGGGTCGGCAAAATTCGTGTGGCCGCCGAACACGCCCACCGTGCCGTCGCCGTGGCCCCACCAGGCGTCCTTCATGTGGACATGATAAATCCGGTCCGCAAAGCGGCGGATGAACTTCACGTAATCCACATGCTGGTAACCGAAGTGCGACGGATCGTAGTTGAAGCCGAATTCCTTCCGGTTCTTCAACGCCGCCAGCGCCCGCTCGGCGCTGGCGATGTCGAACGCGATCTCGGTCGGATGCACTTCGAGCGCGAACTTCACGCCGCATTTCTTGAACTCATCCAGGATCGGGTTCCACGCCGTCGCAAACTGCG
>JBFZFE010000039.1:0-7268 GCA_041306525.1 Verrucomicrobiota bacterium
CCACCCCGTTGCTCGTCAACGGCTCGCCCGGCACCGTCCAGACCAAGTTTGTTCCCCAACCGACCTGCATCTGCGCCATTCCCGTCGCCGCGTCATACCGCACCTCGAACGGCACGGTCTCGCCATTCGGCCACGGGTAATGCCCTATCTTCGCCGGCGCGGCGGTGTTGGTGCTCAGGTCGTACTAGAAATCCCCCGCCTGCCACACGTTCGACTGGATCACGGCGTTCCCAATCCTCCCCTCGGCGATGAACACGGTCCGTTCCTGGGCGGCACCGGACATCGTCCAACCCAAAATCAGGCTCGTGAGACTGGTGGTCATCAGTACAATTCGCGCGCTGGCTTTCATGCGTTCGCTTCTCCTGTTCGATTGCGCGCGCACCCATATCAGAACGTCCCCCCCCCCCTGTCAATAGCTGAGTTGGGTCCGCAAAACGTTTCTCTTATGACTCAACACAGGCTTGGCAAGGCGTCCCGCTCCATTAATGAATGCGCCGCATGACAGCGCGTCCCAACATTCTGCTCATCACCAGCGACCAACATCATTTCAGCGCGCTCGGCGCCATCAACCCGCGCATCCAGACGCCGGCGCTGGATCGGCTCTGCGCCGAGGGGACGCGATTTGACCGGGCCTATTGCAACAACCCGGTCTGCTCGCCTTCGCGGGCCACGATCATTACCGGGCTGTATCCGTCGGCCCATCACTGCTGGACCATCGGCGTGAAGTTGCCGGAGGATGTGCCGACGGTGGGCGATGTGTTCCAGCAAAACGGTGACGACACGGCGTTGATCGGCAAAGCGCATTTCCAGCCGTTGGCGACGACCGCGGAGCAGACATCGCTCGAATGTCAGCCGATCCTGCGCGACCTCGACTTCTGGCGGAAGTTCCATGGCCCGTGGTACGGCTTTCAGCATGTGGAACTCGCCCGTAATCATGTGGACGAATCCCATGCCGGTCAGCACTACGCGCTCTGGCTCGAAGAAAAGGGCCTGAAGAACTGGCGCGATTACTTTCAGCCCTGGCCGCCGGACGCGCAGGTCCCGAAGCGGCAGCACAAATGGGAATTACCGGCCGAGCTTCAACCAGTTGCCCGTGTGGCAAGGCGCGGCCGGCAAGGCGCGCGACGAGGTCATTGTCGAGAACCGTCATCAACCGACGAAGGTTCATCTGCGCAGCTACATCAACGACCGCTACAAGCTCACCGTTTACCGGGACCAGCCCTACGGTGAACTGTTCGATTTGCAGACCGATCCGGCCGAACTCCACAACCGCTGGAGCGATCCCGGTTACGCCCACATCAAAGGCGACCTCCTCCACCGCTTCGTCAACGCCGAGATCAAACGCGAGCCCACCCGCTTCCCGCGCATCGCGACCAAGTCCGTCTCCGTCAGAAACATGTCAACACCTTGGCGACACCCGCTCTTGCCATTCGCCAGCAGCCGTACTACGCTCCCCGCACCATGAAAACATCCCTCTTGTTGTTCCTGACTGTTCTCACGGGTCTGTCGCTGACCGCCGCCGACGCACCTTACGATCCAGCGGCGCAGTACCTGGATGCCTTCCTGTTGATCCAGGATGCGGACGCCGCCACGGCGTCCTCGGACTGGACCAAGGCGCACGCGAAATACATCGCGGCCCAGGAAATCCTCGCCAGCATCAAGGCCCAAGCCGCCAACTGGCAAACGCAGATGGTGGACTTCCGCGTCAAATACACCACCGACCAGCTCGCGCTCGTCACACCCAAGTTGCCTCCCAAAGCCCCCGCCCTGACCGCTGAAATCGTTGCACCGGCGAAACCCGCCCCGGTTGAAACAACCGCCGAGACACCGCCGGTCACTCCCCCTGTCGAGGTCACCGAAACCGTCGCCGCACCCGTCGTCCCGGCCCCCGCGGCGAACGAGAGCGAGGAAGCGCGGCAGTTGCGCGTTCAACTGGCCGCCGCCCAAGCGCAGGTCGCCAGCATTCGCAGTGAGATGGCGACGCTGAACCGCCAGAACCGCGATCTCAGCACCGAACTGGCCAGCGCCAAGACATCGGCACCGGCCGCTCCCGACGCGCGTTTGGCCTCGGAAAACACCGCGCTGCGCGCCGAGTTGGGCAAACTGCGCTGGGAAATGGATGAATTGCGCGACAAGGCCGCCAAGACGACGCCGTCGAACAAGGCCGAAGTGACCGCGCTCCAGCAGCAGAACCAGAAACTCAGCCAGCAAATCGCTGACATGCAAAAGCAACTGGCCGAGAAACCGAAGGTCGTCACCAACACCGTTGTGAAGCCCGATGACCGGTTGAAGCAGGAAAACACCGACCTGCAGCAGCAACTCAAGAAGCTGCAAGCCGAAGTCACCGAAGCCCGCGCCCAAGCGGAGCGCACCAAGAAAGCCGGCAACGACATGGCGCTGCTGCAAAAGCAGAACAAAGAGTTGGGCGAGCAGATTGCCGAGTTGCAGAAGCAACTCGCCGAGAAACCCAAGGTCGTCACCAACACCGTTGTGAAGCAGGACGACCGGCTCAAAGACGAGAATGCCCGGTTGGAGCGTGAATTGAAGAAGCTCCAGACCGAAGCCAAAGCCGCCGCCGTCAAGGCCCAGCCCAAGCAAGTGGATGCCGAAGAGGGCAACCGGGGCTATCTCTTCCGCAGAACCGATACCAGGCCCGCCACTGACTCTGCCGAGGTGCAGAATCTGCGTCAGCAATTGGGGTCCGCCCAAGCCGAAGCCGACAAATCACGTCGGGCACTGTCCGCCCGCGTCGATGAACTTTCCCGCCAGAACAAGGAACTGAGCAGCAAGATCGTGACGGCGGAGAAAACCGCGCCGCAGGAAAGCACAGAGCTGCAAAAGCTCCGCAAAGAATTGGGCGCAAGCCAGGCCGAGGCCGACAAAGCCCGCAAGGCGATGACCGCTCGCGAGGAGGAACTCAGCCAGCAGAACAAGGCCCTCGCCGCCAAGCTGGCGGCCGCTGAAAAACTTGCCGGCAAGGAATCACCCGAGCTACAGAAGCTTCGCAGCGAACTCAGTGCCGCCAAGCTGGCGGCCGACAAGGACGGCAAGGTCACCTCGACGCGCGAAGCCGACTTGGCCCGTGAGAACAAGGAGTTGATCGCCAAACTCGCCGCCGCCCAAAAGACAACCACACCGGCAACTGAATCCGCCGAAATCAAGAAGCTGAAAGCCGAACTGGCCACCGCCAAGACCGACGCCGAGAACGCCAAGCGCGAAACGGCGAAGCTGGCATCAGCCCCGCCCAAGACTGTGACCGTCGCCGCGACTGACACCGAGGAGTTGAAGAAACTCCGCCAGGAACTCGCCGCCGCAAAGTCCGACCTCGACAAAGCCAAGCGTGAAACCGTGAAGTTCACCGACTTGCAGCAACAGAACACCAAACTCAAGGCAGAGCTGGCCAGCGCCAAACAACCCGTCGTCACGCGCGAGCCTGCCGACGCCCGCCGACTCCGTGTCGAACTCGAGAAGGTGCAGGAGACCACGAAGAAGAATGCCGAAGTAATGGAACGTCTCCGCGAGGAGAATGCCTTCCTGCGCAACCTGCTCGATACCTACGCGCAACGGAATCCGGAGTTGAAAGGCCAATTGCGGCGCTACACGCCCACGACGGAAACCGCCCAGTAATCTCACCCAGACAACAAGAAGCGGAACGGGCAACCGTTCCGCTTCTTGCGTTTTGCAGGTGTGCTGACCGGCTCAGGCGAGGGGCTTGACCTTCACCCACTTGCCGGACTTCGCCGAGGCGTAGGCGGCTTCCATGATGGCGACGCTGTCGAGGATGGCATCGAGATCGGCCTTCAACTCGGCGGGGGTGAGGAAGCCGTCCACGTTCTGGTCGCGGAGCAACTTCTTGATGTTGGGCTCGAACGTCGCGTTGAAGTCGCGCGCGTAACGCTGTCCGCGCTCGACGACGTCATCCCAGATCGCATACGCCCGGCGACCATCGGTCGCCTTGGTGATGTTTTCGAGGAAGCTCTTGGTGTGGATGTGAGCGGTCGAAAGAAGAGCGATGTTGGCCATGTTAACCTTTCACCGCGACTTCCTTGCCCTTCTTCTGCGACTCGTAAACGGCTTCGAGGATGCCGATGACCTTGATCGTCTCGGTCCACGGCACGGGAGAGGGTTTGTTGTTCACGACGCAATCGTAGAACGCCTTGATCTCTTCGCTGTGCGCCTTCTCGATGCGACGCGCCGCGGTGATGGTGCCTTGGACGAAACTTCGGCCGGCAACCCCGGCGTACTCGCCGCTGGGCCATTTCACGCCGCCTTCCATGCCGAAGAGCTGGAAACTCATGTCTTCATTTTCCTGCTGGTGACCAAGCCAGGCGGCTTCAAGCGTCATCGTCGCGCCGTTGTCGAAATGGACGAAACCGGCGGCGAAATCCTCGACCGAATACAGCTTCCGGTCCCATTCGCCCCACATGCCGGGAATCTTGTTGCCCTTGGCGAAATTGATCTTCGCGGTGCCCGTCGCGCGGACCGGCTTCGGGAAACCCATGATCCACAGACAGGCATCGAGCGCGTGAACGCCGATGTCCATGCACGGACCGCCACCGGAAAGTTTTTCGTCGATGAAGCCCGGCGCGACCGGCAACCAAGCGCGACGCATGGCCTTGACGCGCGCATGGTAAACCGCCCCGAGATTACCGGCATCGGCCCAACTCTTGACGGCCTGGCCGCTGGCGGTGAACCGTTGATGCTGGGCGGTCATCAGCTTGAGTTTCTTCTTGTCGGCCAACTGGCCCATTGCGCGGACTTCCTTGGTCGTGACGGCCAGCGGCTTCTCGCAAAGCACATGTTTGCCGGTCTGCAAAGCGGCCAGCACCGCGGGCGTGTGAATCTTGTTGGGCGTACAGATGTCCACCGCGTCGAGTTCGAGTTTCACGAGGTCCTTGTAGTCGGTGAACACGTGCTCCGCGCCGACTTCCTTGGCGACTTCCTTCGCACGTTCGAGGTTCACGTCGCAAACCGCGACGACCTGCACAGCCGGCAACGCCTTCCAGCCGGGCGCATGCGCCGCCTTGAAGATGCCGCCCGCTCCAATTGCTCCGACACGAAACTTGGCCATTTCCTCTTCTCCTTTGGTTTGAAGTGAAATTGGGTGCGGAGCATAGAACACCAGGTCCGCCGCGCAAGCCAATTTTGGGTTGCCACTTTTGGCTTGCCGGGGACGGCCGACGCCTCTAATCCTGCCGCCATGAATCCCCTGCTTGCCCACTGGCTGAACCAACATATCTGGCTCGACGGCTGCGAACTGGAGACCGAACTGCTACAGGCCCGCGATGAAGGCTGCGATGTCAGCAGTGTCGAGCAGGAGTTCGCGCGGTTGCTGGCGATTCCCAAACCAGACAACCAACGCTTCGGTGGCAAGCGTGACGCGAAATGGCTGCGAGAAGCGCAGGCACTGCTGGACAAAGTCCAGACGTTGCGCCAACGCGCGGGTTACCCGTACCGCGAGCCCAGCGACCTGACCGGCATCCAAGCGGCCCGGCCGGCGACGGTGAGATTAAAGCCTTGGCGCGGCGGCAAGGCGCAATTCGAGGACCAACTGCATGGCGGCCTGCTCGGACGCATGGCCGGTTGCATGCTGGGCAAGCCGGTCGAGGGCTGGCATCGCGCCAGCAACTGAAGAAGATCAAGGCGGCTGGCGGCAAGCCGGCCTTTACCCCGCTGGATGTCGCCAGTTTCTGGTGCGAGAACGTGCCCGTCATGCACACCTGCACCGCCGAGCGGGTGGCCTACCGGAATTTCCTTGGCTTTGTCGTCCCGCCCGCGAGCGCCTCGTTTCGCAATCCGTACCGGGAATGGATCGGCGCGCAGATCCGCGCCGACTTCTTCGGTTACGCCAATCCAGGTAACCCCGAACGCGCCGCTGATTGGGCTTGGCGCGACGCCTCAATCAGCCATGTCAAGAATGGCATCTACGGCGAGATGTGGGTTGCCGCCATGCTCGCCGCCGCCTATGTCGAAGACGATCTCGTGAAAGTGATCCGCGCGGGCCTGGCGCAGATACCCGCCAAGTCGCGGGTTACCGCAGATGTGGAGAAGATGCTGGCACTGCACGCGCAAGGCGCCAGCTACGAGGACGCGGTGGCAGCGGTTCACCAGCAGTGGGACGAAAAGAAGTCCCATCACTGGTGCCACACCAACTCCAACGCCCAGATCGTCGCGCTGGCCTTGCTCTGGGGCGGGGACGATTTCGAGAAGACCATCACCCGCGCCGTCATGCCCGGGTTCGATACCGACTGCGCGACAGCTGGCAGCGTCTGGGGAATCATCCACGGCGTCAGAGCCTTGCCGGCCAAATGGACCAAGCCATTACGCGACCGCGTCCAGACCGGCGTTGCCGGTTACCATGACGTCACAATCAGCCAACTCGCCCGCGACATGGTCGCGGTTGCCCTTCAGAACAAATGAAACCGCACATCGTCGTCGTCGGTTCTTCCAACACTGACCTTGTTCTGAATTGCGCCCGCCTGCCTAAACCGGGCGAAACACTGCTGGGCGGCGCGTTTCAGCAATTCGCCGGTGGCAAAGGCGCCAACCAAGCCGTTGCGGCGGCGCGCGCGGGTGCGTGTGTCACCTTCATCGGCGCCCACGGCCCCGACGACTTCGGTCGCGCGGCCAAGGCCGGGCTCAAACGCGAAGGCATCGATGTCCGCCAGTTCCGTGAGGTTGCCGGCATCTCCAGCGGGATCGCCCTGATTCTGATTGGCGGACGTGACCGGCAGAACATGATCGCGGTTGCCAAGTCGGCGAACGACTCCGTAACAGACGTGCGCATCCCCCCGGCAGACGCCGTTGTGGCGCAGTTGGAAATCCCTTTGCCGGCCGTGGAGGACGCCGCCCGGCAAGCTCAAGCGGCCGGTATCCCGTTCCTCCTCAATCCCGCCCCCGCGCAGAAGTTACCGGCTTCCCTGCTCCGCCTGGTCCACACGTTGACGCCGAATGAACACGAGGTTGAATTGCTGGGCGGCATCGCCAAGCTCCGCCGACTGGGAGTACGCCAGATCGTTGTCACGCTCGGGGCCAAGGGGGTGTTGGTCGTGGACAATACCGGCGAACGAAGAGTGCCGGCTCCCAAGGTGAAGCCAGTGGACACGGTCGGAGCCGGTGATTGTTTCACCGCCTGGCTGGCGGTCGGCATCGCAGAGAAACTGCCGCTCGACAAAGCCGTCGAACGCGCCTGCCGCGCCGCCGCGATTGCCGTCACCCGGCAAGGGGCGCAACCGGGGATGCCAATGCGAACCGAAGTGGCATGACAA
>JBFZFE010000040.1:0-3730 GCA_041306525.1 Verrucomicrobiota bacterium
CGGTCTCCGAGTAGATGGTGATTCCCCCGGTGTTGTTGCCGCCGGCGGTACCGGGCATCACTTTCTCCTTCCCGTTGGGCAGTTTCTTGATCAACTGGCCTTTCTCGTTGTACAGCCACTCCGGCTTGTTGCTTCCGCTCGTATTCGTGCTCGTGCTCCCGCTGGTCGCCTGCACTGGTTCGCCGTTGGTGGTGGTGGTCAACGTGGCCACGGTCACGACGGGAGTGTAAACGGCGCTGTTGCTGTTCGCAAGCCTCTTTCCATCAGTGCATAGCATCATCTGCGTCCAATGTCAGGAGTTGCCCCCTGAGACTGCCCAAGACTCAATGGCTGCCCCCCCTCACCCCCCATGATCACGCACAATAGGGACGATTTACAGTTTACAGAGTTGACCCCCACGACTTGACCCCCACGACCCCACGACGACTCCAGTTTTGGTACCCAAAACTTTGGCTGGTGTGACAGTCTGGCCAGCGAGGCGCCCGTCTTCAGTGATGTGCGGGGGGACGGTCTATCTGGAACTTGGGACCGACCGGATGGTGCGGGAGACGTGCCTGACAACGGCGTGTGGTTCAACAAGCTGGGTAACACGCTCATGCTTAGTGTGTGGGTGGCCAATTACGCGACGGATGGTGTCATTCCGCTCCAAGCCGATACCATGCAATTGTACAGCATCGATGCTTCGAGTCTGCTGATTGACCACACCTTCAATGTTCCTGCCGGTTACGTTGATCCGAACGAATACTTCGCAGATCACCTCGGCACCCACAGCGTCACTAACGGCAACATGTACCTTTACCCCTATCCATCCGGCAACACCGTAATGAATTTCCGCCCCACCTCGATCACGTTTAGCACGATTCCGGAGCCATCCACGGCGTTGCTGACCGGGCTGGGGTTGCTGGCGCTCGTGTTTCGCCGCCGGGCCGGCCGACTAAGCGTCAGCCGCAACTAGCGGGCAGAATAACATCACACCAGTTTAGGGCGTCTCGTCTGGGCGGTGAGAGACCCGAGAGCAAGGGGAGGCTCAACTGGATTTTCGGTTGCGTGGGGGGGAGCGGACTGCTACGTTCGGCCCGAAATTACGATGAAAATCATGCTTTCAGCGAAGTTGCATCGAGGCACGTTGACGGAGTGCAATATTGATTACGAGGGCAGTTGCGGTATTGGGCCGGACCTGTTGCGGGCCTCCGGCATTCTGCCATATGAGAAAATCTCGGTGCTGAATGTGTCGACCGGCCATCGGCTGGAGACGTACGTCATCCCCGGGCAGGCGAACGGGGAACTCTCGCTGAACGGCGCCGCCGCGCGCCACGCCGCAGTGGGCGACAAGGTCATCATCCTGGCGTTTGCGGTCCTGAACACCAAGGAAGTCAAGGCGCACAAAGCTCGCATTGTAATTCTGGGCGACGGCAACAAAATCGTTTCCTCCCGGACCGAACGCCCCGTATTGTGACCCATGAAATCTTTCCTCGCTGCCGTCGCCATGGCGCTGGTGGCGTTGCCGGTCGGGGCGGAAGACGCCGCATTGCTGCTGCAACGGGTGACGGAGAATCGCCCGGCCAAAGACATTTCCCTGAAGGGACGTTTGTTCCCGACGCGCGAGAAGTTCGTGCCCGTTGAGATTCTGCTGAAAACCTTGCCGGCCGAGACGCGCACCATTTACCGGGGAGGCGCAACGGAACTGCTGGTGGTGCAGCCATTGCATGGCGCTGCAAAATACTATCTCAAGGGCAAGGGCGAGCTGACTGGCCAGGCGCGGCTGGGCAAATTGCTGGACTCACATTTCACCTTCTACGATCTCGCGCTGCCTTACCTGCGCTGGCCTGACCCGAAATTGGTGGGCGAGGAACGTTCCCGCGGCCGGGACTGTCATCTGGTCGAGGTGACCGGCACGAACCAGCCGTATGCCCGCGTGAAGCTCTGGATTGACAAGGAGTACGCCGCGATGTTGCGGGCCGAGGCGTACAACGAGAATGGCGACCCGGTGCGGCGTTTCTCCGTCAGCAGTTTCCGCAAGGTCGATGACATCTGGATCCCCGGCGGCATGGAGGCGGCCTTCGTGCCGGCAGGGCAGGCGTTACCGGCTCAGGAACGTTCCCGGCTGGAGATCTTCGACGGCAATTACGACGCGAAGTTGCCGGCCGAGGAGTTTGACGAACGCAAGTTCGCGCCGACGGGTAACTGAGTCGCTCGGGCGCCTACGAGTGTTTCGGGAACCACTGCAGCCCTTGGCGCTCCCAATTCACCAGTTTCATCTGGAGATGGGTGACCTCGGGCATGCCGCGGATCTGCTGTTCCACGTGCAGGATGGTGCGTCGGACGCCTAGATCGCGTTCAACGGGGTCGTTCTTCTTCATGGAAGGATGGTACTCGTAAACCTTGAACGCCCCTTCCACGTAAACCGAACTGCCAATCACCTGGACCTCGAGCTTCTGGGTGTCAACGTAGTTGCGCACCAACACGCCCTGGATCAGCCGAGTCAATCTGAGTTCTTCAAGTGTCATTGTGCGGGCCCCGAGGTGAGTTGTACCCCCGCGACGGCAAATTGCCAAGCGTCAGTTCTCGCCCGCACGCAAACCGAGCGTCCGCAGCAACTCCAAATCGTCATCCGCCTCAGGATTCTCAGCGGTCAGCAACTTGCCCCCAAAGAAAATCGAGTTGGCGCCCGCATAGAAACAGAGCGCCTGCCCTTCCCGCGTCAACATTGTGCGCCCGGCCGACAAGCGCACCTTGGCGCGCGGCAGCGAGATCCGCGTCGTGGCAATCAAACGCGCCAGCTCAAACACATCAATCGGCGGCTGCGCCTCCAGCGGTGTGCCCGCCATCGGCATGAGACAGTTGATCGGCACGCTCTCGGGCGGCGGATTGAAGCCGGTCAGCACTTCGAGCATGCGCAGACGGTCTTCCACCGTTTCGCCCAATCCGATGATGCCGCCACAACAAAGCGACAACCCCGCCCGTTGAACCGCGCCGATGGTGTTCAGCCGGTCACGAAACGTGTGCGTGGTGACGATGTTCGGGTAGAACTCGGGACTGGTGTCGAGGTTGTGGTTGTAGGTGTGCAACCCGGCCGCCCGCAACTGACCGGCAGCCGCATCGCTGATGTGACCGAGCGTGACGCAGACCTCGATGTCCAGCTTGGCCACGCTGCGCACGATGTCGAGCACTTCCTCAAACTGCTTCGTACCCTCACGCACCCCGGCCCACGCCGCGCCCATGCAGAAACGCGAGGCGCCGATTTCCTTCGCCTGCCGGGCTTTGGCGACCACTTCGTCGCGCGACAGCAAGCGCTCGGGCTCGACGCCGGTTTTGTAGCGGGCACTCTGGGCGCAGTATGAACAATCTTCGCTGCACCCGCCGGTCTTGATGCTCAACAAGGTGCAAAGCTGCACGCCGGTTCCGCGCCAATGCTGTTGATGCACGGCGCGCGCCTGGTCGAGCAACTCGAACAGGGGCTGGTCGTAAATGGCGTGCAAACGCGACGCAACAGGGCTGGCAATGGTGTTACCGGTCGGCATGGCGCGGCAGAGTAACGGCAGGTTTCGCGCATTGCAAGCGCCCGGCCGGTCTGTTATGAAGCGCGCAACCAGAAGGAGCCCACAATGGAACGCGACCTCCAGAAGATCTCCGCCATGCTCCAAAGTCCCGATGGCATGCGCCGTTGCGCCGCCGCGATGGTCCTCACCGAGTTGGCCCCCCAAGACGCCGCCGTGGTCAAAGCCCTCGG
>JBFZFE010000041.1:0-10345 GCA_041306525.1 Verrucomicrobiota bacterium
CCTGCAACTGGTCGGCCACCGCAATCGCGGCGAGGGCGTTCAGGACGTTCTGCTTGCCGGGGATGATCAACTCAATCGTGCCAATCCGTTGTTCCCGGCAGGAAACGGCGAACCGCGTGCCGCGTGAAGTAAATTCCAAGTCGAGCGGCCGGTAATCGGCCTGCGGCGCGAAGCCATAGGAAATCGCTGTGCGTGCCTTGCCGGCCAGGCCGATGCAGTTCGCGCAATCAGCACAGTAGAGCACGGTGTCGCGCGTGCTCTGGAACAGCGTCTCGAAGGTGCCCAGCAGGCGGTCCATCGAGCGATGGTGATCAAGATGCTCGGCTTCGATGTTCAAGCAGACCGAGATCTCGGGCGCGAAGTTGATCAGTGTGCCGTCGCTCTCGCACGCCTCGGCAACAAAGTACTTGCCGGCGCCGTGCTGCGCGTTGGTGCCGAGAACCGGCACGTGGGCACCAACACAGAAGCTCGGGGCGCTGTCGCTGCGCGTGAGGATATGGGCGAGCATGGCGCTGGTCGTCGTCTTGCCATGGGTACCGGCAATCGCGATGTTGTGCTGCGCATTCATCAACGCTGTCAGCAGCAAACCGCGCTGGACGCACGGCAGACCGGCCGCTTGTGCCGCCTGCAGTTCCGGGTTGTCCGCTTTCACGGCGGTGGTGAAGACAACCAGGTCCGCCTTGGCCGGCACGTTCGCGGCGGCATGGCCGGTGTGAATGGTCGCCCCCAATTGGCGCAGTCCGTCGGCCAGTCCGTTGGGGGCGGCATCCGAGCCGCTCACGGTGTGTCCCTGCTGGATCAGCAGGCGGGCAATCCCGCTCATGCCCACGCCGCCAATGCCGACGAAGTGAACACGCCGCGGCTTGCCCCCGAGCAGTTCCTTGAGTTGTTGTTTGGTCAGCATTTTTCCATCAGGTCGGCAATTCGCTGTTCGGCGTCCATGACGGCCAGAGCGCGCGAGGCAGCGGCCATCTGGGTGCGGCGCGCTTCGTCGCGAAGCAACCCGGTCACGACTTCGGCGAGGCGTTCGCCCGTGGCGGCGTGGTGGCCTTTGAGTTGGGTCTGTTCCATCAACTTGGCAGCCCCGGCTCGCTCGAACACGTGGGCGTTATGCGTCTGGTGGTCCCCGGCGGCCTGCGGATACGGGATGAGGATGGCCGGCAACCCGAAGGCCGTGATCTCGGTCAACGTGGCAGCGCCAGCGCGGCCGATCACGATGTCGGCGGCGCTGTAGGCCAGTTCCATTTTGTGGCAAAAACTCATCACTTTGGCTGTAAATCCATTCTTCTCGTACGACTCGCGCGCGAACGTCTCATCGTTCGCGCCGCTGAGGTGCACGAACTGCACCCGGTCACTCCATTCGTCCATCCACGGCAACGCACAGGCGATGGCTTCATTGATCGCATGCGCCCCTTGGCTGCCGCCGACGACCAACACCGTCTGCTTGTCGCGCGCCAAGCCCAACTGTTCGTGGGCATCGGCCACGCGCCCCTTGCGCAACGCCGCGCGGATGGGTGTGCCGGTCACCGTCACCCGTTTGCCGCCAAAGAACTTCGCGCAATCGGCCAGCCCGACCGCGACATGGTCGGCCAAGCCCCCCATCCAACGGTTTGCCTTGCCGGGCACGGCGTTGGACTCGTGGATGAAGGTCCGCGTCCGTCGCCACCGCGCCGCCAACACCGCGGGCGCGCTGGTGAAGCCGCCCATGCCCAGAACCGCGTCCGGCGCGAACGCCGCCCCATCGACAGCACATTCACGAGTGGCTCGGGCCAAGCGGACGCAAAAACGCATCAACTGCCGGCCACCGCCCAGGCCCACTGCCGAAACCGGTTTCACCGAGAGCTTGCTGCTGCCGGCTGCCGAATGGTCGGAGCGATTCGTCAATGCCACCAAGGCCGTGCTGTCCACCGCTTTGTCGGACACAAACAGCCGCACGGTGTGGCCGCGTGACAACAGCGTTTCCGCCACCGCCAGCCCCGGGAACAGATGGCCGCCTGTTCCCCCACATGCAATCACGACGTTCATTCATATCCTCCTCCGTCTGCGGTCACCCGGCTTTCAGTTGCTGAGCGACTCGCGTTGCGCAAAGAACTCATGTTCCTCCTCCGCCGTCTCGGCCGCGCTGTGGCGGAAGATGTTCAGTAAAATGCCGACGCCAATCAGGTTCATCAGCAGGTTCGAGCCGCCATAGCTCAGGAATGGCAGCGCCAACCCCTTTGTCGGCAGCCACGCGGTGACGACGCCGATGTTGATCAGCGCCTGCAATGCGATCAGCAGCGTCACGCCCAGGCCCAGGTATTGACCGAACACATCTGGAGCGCGCATCGAGATGATCACTCCGCAACCGATCAATGCCATGAACAAGGCCACCACCGCCAGCGTCCCGATCAAGCCCAGTTCCTCCCCGACAATCGGAAAGATGAAGTCGGTGTGCGCTTCCGGCAGATAGAACATTTTCTGCCGGCTGTTCCCCAGCCCCAGGCCGCTGACCCCGCCCGAACCAAACGCGAGCACCGCTTGGTACACCTGATAACCCTGCCCGGCCTTGTACTTCTCCAGGTCGGTGTAGGCCATCAAACGCGCCATGCGCAGCGGACTGTTCCAGAGCAACACAGCAAATCCCACCATCCCCGTCAGGAGCGTGGGAACAAGGTAACGCAGCCGCACTCCCGCCAGGAACATCAGGCAGAAGGCTACCGCCGCCATCAGCGCTGTGGAGCCGAAATCCGGCTCCGCCAGCACCAGCAGCAGCAAGGTTCCCGTCACGGCCATGGGCAGCAGGAAGCCACGTTTGAACTGGTGAATCCAGCGCTTCTCCTTGGCCAGGTAATGTGCCATCCAGATGATGAGAGCCAGCTTGACAAACTCCGATGGTTGCACCTGCAGGCCACCGAAGCTCAACCACCGCCGCGCACCGCCGACCTTCAGGCCGATCTGCGGAATCAACACCAGCACCAGCAGCACACCGCCAATCGCCAGCGCCGGTCCGCACACGCCCCGCAGCTTCGGATACGGCACCGAGGCCGCTGCCACACAACCGGCCCCGCCGATCAACAGCCACACCAACTGGCGCTTCAGCAGGTAATTGGAATCGCCATAGCGATCCCGGGCCTGTAGCGAGCTGGTGCTGAAGAGCATGACCACACCAATGGTCAGCAACAACAACGTGGCCATCAGCAGTATCACGGCGGCGCGTCGCATCGTTGATTCAGGTTTCAGATTGTCGGTTTCACCTTGGGCACAAACACGGGGTTACCGCACGGAGATGCCAGGGGCGATCACGGCCGGTCCGCTCACCGCGGGGGTGGTCGTCGCCGGTGCGGTCGTGGCTCCGGCGGGCGTCGTGACCGGGGCCGAGACCGTGGTCGCGGGAGCAACCTTGGCCGGGATGGTCAACTTCTGACCGACCTTCAAGGAATCGCTGGTCAGGTTGTTGGCCGCCTTGAGCGCGGCGATGGTCGTGCCCTGGACCTTCGCGATCTTCCAGAGCGAGTCGCCGAGCTGGACTTCATACGCATTGCCGCCGCTGCTGGACTGCGCAGCAACCGGGGCGCTGGCAAGCGTGGTGGCGGGAGCGGGGGCGGCGGCAGCGGGGGCCGGGATGGTCAACTTCTGGCCAATCTGGAGCACGCCGGATTTGCTCAGGTTATTGGCCCGGGCGAGTTGCTCGATGGTGATCTTGTTCGACTTCGCGATCTTGTAGAGCGAATCGCCCTTCTTGACGGCATAGGTCGCAGTCGCCGTGGCAACCGGGGCGGGCGCGGGGACCGCGGTAACGGTCGTCGGCGCGGGGACCGGCAGGGGCGTGGCGGATGTCAGGTGACTGTCCGACACAGGCGCGGGCACCGGCACAGGCATGGGCAACGTAGTGGCAACGTCACCCGTTGCCATCGGCAGGCTATCATTTTCCGCCAGCGACGGGACTTTGGCTCGTGAACAGCCTTCGAAGACAAAAATGCCGCCGATGACCAGCACATGCAGTGCAACAACTACCAACACGACTTTCGATACTTTCATAGTTCCTTTCCCCAATGGGGTTTGTTTGAGTTTTTTACTTTCTGTTGATTGGTGTGACTTCGTTTACAGCAACGACAGGACATGCCGCTTGAACTCTTCGCCGCGGTGTTCATAGTTTTGGAACATGTCGAAACTGGAGCAGGCCGGGGACAACAACACGGTTTCACCTGCTTGGGCTGCGCGCGCGGCGACTGCAACCGCCTCGGCCATGCCGGCCGCGCGTTGACAGGGAACCGCGTCGCCCCAGGCGGCGCAGATCTTCTCCTGCGCCTCACCGATGACGACCGCCAGTTTGACTTTCCGGGCAATCACCTCCTTGATGGCAGCGAAATCCAGCGCCTTGTCGCGTCCGCCCGCGATCAAAACGACTTCGCCGGGCAGCGAGCGCAGCGCCTTCTCCACCGCGTCCACATTGGTTGCTTTCGAATCGTTGATGTAGGTCACGCCCTTCACTTCCGCCACGAATTCGCAGCGGTGCGGCTGCGGGCAATAGTCGCGAATGGCTTCACAGATCTGTCGAACCGGCAAGCCCATTGCGATGCCGGTCGCGATGGTGGCCATGATGTTTTCGGCGTTGTGCCGGCCGCGCAACTGCGTCTCGTCCATTCGCAGCACAATCCCGCGGCATTCGGGCAGCCAGCACCAGATCGCCTGCGAATCCGCCGAATCAAGCCACAGATCAGCCTGTTCACTCGTGGTGCTGATCGTGATCAACCGGCCGCGGAATTCGCAGCCGACCAATCGCGCCCAAGCCAGCGCCCGGGTGCTGACCACGGCCACGTCGTCGCGGGTCTGGTTCGTGAAGAGCCGCGCCTTGGCCCGCGCGTACTCCTCCATCGACCCATGCCGGTCGAGATGATCGGGCGTCAGGTTCAGCCACACGCCGATGTCGGGACGGAAGCGCTCCACCTTTTCCAGCTGAAATGAGCTGACCTCCGCGACCAGCGCATCCAAGCCCGCACTCTGTTCGGCGGCGTTCGACAGCGCGTAGCCGATGTTACCGGCCGCCATGGCGCGTTTGCCGCAATTTTGCAGCATCGCGGTGACCAGTTCGGTGGTGGTCGTTTTTCCGTTCGTGCCGGTAATGGCCACGACGGGGCAGAGACAGAACCGATACGCCAGCTCCAACTCGCTCAGCACGGGCGTCTTCTTGTCCGCGAGTTCCTGCACGATCGGGCGTTCGGGGTCGATCCCCGGGCTCACGACGGCAAGATCGAACTGCGCGGCGGCATCGAAGCGGTTGCCCAACTCCACCTGCACGCCGAGCTCGCGCAACCGGCTGGCGCGCTCCTGCAAGGCATCGCCGTCACTTTCATCGCGCACAACGACGCGCGCGCCGTCGCGTTGCAGCAGCGTCGCCGCCGCCATCCCGCTGCGCCCGAGTCCGAGCACCAACACGTTTTTGTCCCTGAGTTCGGCCTTTTGCATAGTTCCTTACCTGAGTTTGAGCGTTGCCAAACCAAGCAACGCAAAGATGACCGACATGACCCAGAAGCGGACGGTGACCTTGGTCTCCGACCAGCCTTTGAGTTCGAAATGGTGATGCAGCGGCGACATCAAAAAGATGCGTTTGCCGCCGCGCAATTTGTAGCTGGCGACCTGCAGGACAACGCTGCCGGCTTCCATCACAAACACGCCGCCGACGATGACGAGCACCAATTCCTGCTTGATCATGACCGCGATGGCGGCGAGCAAGCCGCCCAGCGCCAGTGAGCCGGTATCGCCCATGAACACCTGGGCGGGATGACAGTTGAACCAGAGAAACCCGAGGCACGCCCCAATCAGCGCCGCACAGACAACGATCAACTCGCTGGCACCGGGGATGTGCGGGACCTGCAGGTAGCCGGCAAGGTTCTTGTTGCCGGCCACGAACGTCATCACGGTGTAAGTGAGCGCGACCGTGAGTGTGGAGCCAATGGCCAGGCCATCGAGGCCGTCGGTCAGGTTAACGGCGTTCGACGAACTGACAATCACCAGCATCACCCACAGCAGCGCCCACAAACCCATGTCCGCAATCACCGGGTTTTTGATGAACGGCACAAACAACTGCCGCGCCATCGCCCCGTGTTGCGCGTCGAGGTACAGATACCCCCCGACAAACAGTCCCAAGCCAGCTTGGTACAACAGCTTCGTCCGCGCCCGGATCCCGTCGGACTTCTGCGCACGAACTTTGGCATAATCATCCAGGAAACCGACCAGCCCCAGCCAGATCAGCGTCGCCAGGCAGAGCAAGACCAGGTGGTTGCCGGGACGGCCAAACAACAGAACCGCATCCACGACGGCCCAGATGATCAACACGCCGCCCATTGTCGGGCAGACCTTCTTGCCGTGCGTCTTGGCGAGTTCACGCAGGTCATCCTCGCCGCGGATCGGCTGGTTGAACTTCAGCTCGGCGAGCTTCCGGATGATCCACGGACCGGTCAGGATGCAGATCAGCAAGGACGTGATCGCCGCCAGAACGGCGCGAAACGTCGTGTACTGAAACACCCGCAACGGAGACCACAGCTCCGTCAGCTCGCTCAAGTAATAAAACATCTCCTCCTTGTTTCCTTCCTCACTGCCGCGGCCGGCGCTGTTTCCCCACATCACCGGCCACGTTGACGAATCAAATCAGGTCAATTCGAAAACCCTTTCCAAGCCCACTCCGCGTGAGCCTTTCAACAAAACGGTATCGCCCTCGCGGACGAGTTCGCGCAGCAATTCGCCGGCTTCCGTCGCAGCCAGAACCGTCAGCACCCGGTGCCGTTCCATACCGGCCTCGGCGGCGGCGCCGGCGATCAGCCGCGCGGTCTGTCCCACCGTGATCAAGGCGTCCAGATGGCTGTTGGCAGCCATTGCGCCGAGATTGAGGTGGGCTGACTCGGTGTGCGCCCCGAGTTCGAGCATGTCGCCCAGCACCGCAATGCGTCGTCCGCTGGTCGGCGTGTCGCGCAATGTCTGGAGGGCGGCTTTCATCGAGGGCGGGTTGGCGTTGTAACAGTCGTTGACGTAGCGGACGCCGTTCACGGTCTTCAACTCCATCCGCATTTTCGGGTACTGGACATTCGCCAAGCCTGCACGGATCTCGTCCAATTCCATACCGGCCATCAGGCCGACCGCCGCGGCTTGGAGTGCATTGTAAACTTGGTGACGTCCGAGCGTCTGGAGGTGAACCACAACACTCTGATGCTGCCGGGCGTTGTGGAGGCGAAACTTCACGCTGCCATCCATCACAAGGTCGGTGGCGCGCAGGTCGGCGGGCCTCTCGATGCCGACAGTGACGCAGTTCGCCGTTGTGCGGGCGCGCAGCTTCGTGAACCACTTGTCGTCGGCGTTGAGAACGCAATAGCTCTCGCGGTCGCGGGGCAGGTAATCGAGGGGCGTCCCCTCTTCCTGCGCCACACCGGCTTCGTCACCGAGGAACTCGACATGGGCGAGGCCGATGTTGGTGACGATGCCGATGTCGGGCTGGACGATCTCGGCCAGCACCTTCATCTCGCCGGGATGATTCGAGCCCAGCTCGATCACGCCGAAGTCGTGCGTTTCGTTCAGCGTGAGCATCGTCAACGGGGTGCCGATGTGGTTGTTGTTGTTGGCGGGTGTTTTCTGCACGCGGAAACGGCGCCCCAGCACGGCGGCGAGCATTTCCTTGGTGGTGGTCTTGCCGGTCGCGCCAGAGATGGCGACAACGCGGGTGGTGGGGGGCATCAGACGGCGGTAGTTCGTTGCGAGTTTGTGCAACGCGGTGAGGGTGTCCGGCACCTGTAAAAGCGCAGGGACACTAGGCGAGTTGGTTGCACGGGTAGGATTCGAGACTACCGCCGCGGATGCCCCCCGCTCGGCCGCCTCCTGAAGAAATTCATGTCCGTCAAAGTGCGGGCCACGCAAGGCGATGAAACAATCGCCCGGCGTCAACGCCCGCGTATCGGTGCTGATGCGGCCGACGTCCCCGGCGGGATCGCCGCGCAACAGCTTGGCTTCGCAAAGGTCCGCGAGCTGGGCTAGGCGCATCGTTGCCACCTCACGGTCCATTGGTTCAAATAGTCTTCGACAACCTGCCGGTCACTGAACGGCACGACGGTGTCGGCAAATTCCTGGTAGGTCTCATGACCCTTGCCGGCAATGAGGACGGTGTCGCCGGGCTTGGCCAGGTCGAGCGCGCGTTCGATGGCCTCGCGGCGGTCCGCGATGACCAGGCACTTGTTCTTCGCCGCCGCCGGGAAGCCCGCTTCCACTTGCCGCAGAATCTCGGCGGGGTCCTCGGTGCGCGGGTTGTCGCTGGTCAGCAACGCGAGATCCGACAAATCAGCCGCCGCGCGGCCCATTGGCGCGCGTTTGCCCTTGTCCCGGTCACCTCCGCAACCGAACACCACGATCAAACGTCCCTTGGTGAGTTCGCTGACGGTGCCCAGGACATTGCGCAACGCATCCTCGGTGTGGGCGTAATCGACAAACACGTAAAAGCCATGTTTCGTCGGCACCGGTTCCAACCGGCCGCGCACTGGCGGCATCTGGGCGAGCGCCTGCTCAATGGTGCCCAGGTCCAGACCGAGAGCCAGGCCTGTTCCGATGGCGGCCAAGGCGTTGGAGACATTATAGCGGCCGATCAACGGCAGGCTGATCGGCCGGGTGCCGGCGGGGGTGCGGACAACGAAATACGTTCCATCCGCTGACACGCGGATGTCCGAGGCTTGGACTGCTGCATCGCTTAGAACGCCGTACGTCACCACGGCGTTTTTCCCACCCAAGCGCGCGACCAAGCGCTGTCCGTATTCGCTGTCCGCATTCACCACCGCCCGCCCGGCTTTGCGACCTGTGCCGAGCATGGCAAAGAGTTTCGCCTTCGCCTCGAAGTATTCATCCATGGTCTTATGATAATCGAGGTGGTCTTGCGTCAGGTTTGTGAAGACTGCCGCATCAAAATCAACGCCCGCAACGCGGTGCTGCGCCAAGGCGTGGGAGCTGACTTCCATCGCCACCCCGCCGCAACCGCTGCGGATCATCTGGCTGAACATCTGCTGGAGATCCACCGATTCCGGTGTTGTGCGCGCGGCCGGTATGATCCGCGTGCCGATCTCGTACTGCACCGTCCCGAGCAACCCGGTCCGCACACCGGCTGTCTCCAGGATCTGCTTGATCATGAAGGCGGTCGTCGTTTTGCCGTTGGTGCCGGTCACGCCGACAACCTTCAGGCTCTGCGACGGATGCCGGTAAAAACAATCGGCCGCCAAGGCCATCGTCTGGCGCGCGTCACGCACGCGAATGCGCGTCGCCCGCGGGCTCAGGCCACTGTCTTCCTCCAGCACCACCGCCGCCGCGCCGCGGTCAATCGCCATCTCGACAAAGCGATGACCATCGGTGTGGACGCCGCGGACGGCGATAAAGAGGTTGCCGGGCATGACGCGGCGTGAATCGCAGGTGATGCCGGTAATGTCGCGGTCAAGGGAGCCCTCGACGGCCAGTGGGTGAACACTTTGGATGATCTCGGTCAGTTTCATGATGCTTTGGCAACCTGCTTGGAATGGGCCGGTTTGGTCGGATGCACGCCGAGGTACTCGACGACCTTCTCGGCCACACGCTTGAAGGTCGGGCCGGCGACCGTGCCGCCGTAGTAACCACCGGTCGCCGGGTCATCGAGCGAGACCAGGATCGAAATCTCCGGGTTGCCGGCCGGCAGGTAGCCGATGAAGGAGGAGTAATATTTGCGGACGTATTGTCCGTTCTCGATCTTCTGCGCCGTGCCGGTCTTGCCGGCGGCATCGAACCCTTCGACCGCGGCCCGCGAGGCAGTGCCATCCGGCGTGGGAACCTTGCGCAACGCCGCGGTCATCAGGGCGCTGGCCTGGGGGGTGATGGCTTGCGCGACTTGCACGGGCGCGTTTTCAAAGATGGCTTTGCCGTCCTGATCGACGACACGCTTGATGACGTAAGGCTTCATCAGCCGGCCGCCGTTGCCGACGGCGTTCATCGCCATCATCATCTGGATCGGCGTGGCGGCGATCTCGTGCCCCATCGGAATGCGGGTGATGGAAAGGTCGTCCCACTTGCTCAACGCCCGGACGATGCCGCCCACCTCGCCGGGGAGATCAATGCCTGTGCGCCGGCCCATGCCGAAGCGGCGGACGTAATCATGCAGCCGGTTGCGCCCCATCTTCACCGCGATCTTGGCTGACCCGATGTTGGACGACTTCACGATGATCCCCTCGACGGTCAAGTTTCCGTACGGATGAGCGTCGTGGAGGATGCGCTTGGCGTAGAGCCAGGCCCCGTTCTCACAGAAGAAAGTGTCGCCAAGCCCGACGGTGCCATCGCTGAGCGCACCGGCAATGCTGACGATCTTGAAGGTTGA
>JBFZFE010000042.1:0-5643 GCA_041306525.1 Verrucomicrobiota bacterium
GATTCGATTCGCGATACGGCGGCGCAGGTGGGCGTTCAGGTGGTGACCGGCGACACGAAGGTGGTGGAGCGGGGGCGTTGCGAGGGGATTTACATCAACACGGCCGGTATTGGTCGCGTGGTGGTGCCTGAGCCGGTGGGCGCAGCGCGGGTGCGGGCAGGGGACGTGGTGATTGTGAACGGCGGGCTGGGGGAACATGGCGTGGCGGTGCTGAGTTGCCGCGAGGGAATCGCGTTCCAGACGAGCGTAATCAGCGATTGCGCGCCGTTGTGGGGATTGGTAGAGTCCGTGCTCGCTTCGGGCGCCGAGATTCACGCGATGCGTGACCCGACCCGAGGCGGACTGGCGGCGACGTTGTGCGATATCGCCGCCGCGTCGGGAGTCGGTCTGCGCGTGGAAGAGAACGCGTTGCCCGTGAGCCCGGCGGTGCGGGGAGCATGTGATCTTTTGGGATTGGACCCGTTGACGATTGCGAACGAGGGGAAAGTTGTCCTTTTTTGTCCTCGATCCGATGCGGAGAAAGTGTTGGCCGCGATGCGCGCCCACCCGTTGGGCCAGGAGGCCCGGGTGATTGGCGAAGCGACCGCGAAACCCAAAGGCATGGCCGTGATGCGGACCGCCATTGGCGGGGAACGCATCATTGACCTGCCCACGGGCGAGGATTTGCCGAGAATTTGTTAGACGTAAAACAGAAATCAACGAGGAGAATAAACTGTGAGCAAGCGAGAATTCATGACAATGGATGGCAATGAGGCGGTTGCCGCCGTGGCTTTCCGCACCAATGAAGTGATTGCCATTTACCCCATCACGCCCTCATCGCCGATGGGCGAGTGGTCTGACGAATGGGCCGCCAAGAACATCCGCAACATCTGGGGCACGATCCCGTCGGTGACCGAAATGCAGAGCGAAGGCGGCGCCGCGGGCGCGATCCATGGCGCGTTGCAGACCGGCTCGCTGGCCTGCACGTTCACTGCGTCGCAGGGCCTGCTGTTGATGATCCCGAACATGTACAAGATCGCGGGCGAACTGACCCCGACCGTGTTTCATGTGACGGCGCGCACGCTGGCGACCCATGCGCTGTCGATTTTCGGTGATCATTCCGACGTGATGGCCGTGCGTCAGACCGGCTGGGCGTTGCTCGCCTCGGCCTCGGTCCAGGAAGCGCACGACTTCGCGATCATCGCGCAGGCGGCGACGCTCGAATCGCGGATTCCCTTCATGCATTTCTTCGATGGCTTCCGCACGTCGCACGAAGTGGCCAAGATCGAGATGCTGACCGAAGACGATTTGCGCGCGATGGTGGACGACAAACTCGTCGCCGACTTCCGTCTGCGCGGGTTGTCCCCCGACCGCCCGGTGTTGCGCGGCACGGCGCAGAACCCGGATGTGTTCTTCCAGGCGCGCGAGGCCTGCAACAACTTCTACGCTGCCACGCCCGCGATTGTGCAGAAGGCGATGGACAAGTTCGCCAAGCTGACCGGCCGCGCCTATCACCTGTTTGATTATGTCGGCGCCCCCGACGCGGAGCGCGTGATCGTGTTGATGGCGTCGGGCTGCGACCCGGCGCATGAAACCGTCGAGTACCTCACCAAGCAGGGCGAGAAAGTCGGCGTGCTCAAGGTTCGACTTTACCGGCCGTTTGACGCCAGTGCGTTTATTTCGGCCTTGCCGGCCAGCGTCAAGAGCATCGCCGTGCTTGATCGCACCAAGGAACCCGGTGCCTCGGGCGAGCCGCTCTATCTCGACTGCGTCGCGGCCGCGCATGAACTCGACCGGCAGATGAAGATTGTGGGTGGCCGGTATGGTTTGTCCTCGAAGGAATTCACCCCGGCCATGGTCAAGGCGGTGTTCGACAACCTCAAGGCGGACAAGCCGAGAAACCACTTCACCGTCGGCATCAACGACGATGTCACGCACACCAGCCTGGCCTACGACGCGGCGTTCTCGACCGAGAGCCCCAAGGTGGTCAGCTCGTTGTTCTACGGTCTCGGCGCGGACGGCACCGTCGGCGCGAACAAGAATTCGATCAAGATCATCGGCGAGAACACGAACAACTACGCGCAAGGCTACTTCGTGTACGACTCGAAGAAGTCGGGCTCGATGACCGTGTCGCACTTGCGGTTTGGTCCCGAGCAGATTCGTTCGACCTATCTCGTTAACAAGGCCAACTTCGTCGCCTGCCATCAACCGGTCTTCCTGGAGCGGTTCGACATGCTTCGCGACATCGTCGAGGGCGGCGTGTTCCTGCTCAACACCCCCTACAGCAAGGACGAAGTCTGGTCCAAGCTGCCGGCTCGGATGCAGAAGCAGATCGTCACCCGCAAGGTGAAGATGTACGTGATCGACGCCGTGAAAGTGGCGCACGATTGCGGCATGGGCGGTCGCATCAACACCGTCATGCAGACCTGTTTCTTCGCGATCTCGGGCGTGTTGCCCCGTGAAGAGGCCATCGAGCAGATCAAGTACTCGATCAAGAAGACGTACGGCAAGAAGGGCGAGGAAGTCGTCCAGATGAACATCAAGGCGGTGGACAACACGCTGGCCAACATGTTCGAGGTGACGATCCCGGTCGGCCAGACCGGCGGCTTTGAAGTGTTGCCGTCCGTCTCCGCCAACGCCCCGGCGTTCGTCCGCAATGTTCTCGGCGAGATCTACGCCGGCAACGGCGATCTCCTGCCGGTCAGCGCGATGCCCGTTGACGGGACCTTCCCCACCGGCACCGCCAAGTGGGAGAAACGCAATATCGCCCTCGAAATCCCGGTCTGGGACGCGTCCGTCTGTATTCAATGCGGCAAATGCGCGATGGTTTGCCCGCACGCCACGATTCGCGGCAAAGTTTACGAGGCCGCAGCGCTCGCCGGCGCACCCGCCACGTTCAAGGCCGTTGAGGCGCGCGATGTTGAATGGAAGAAGACGGCGTTGAAGTTCACGATCCAGGTCGCGCCGGAAGATTGCACCGGCTGCGGCTTGTGCGTCGAGGTTTGCCCGGCCCGCAACAAGACCGAGGTGAAGAAGAAGGCCATCAACATGGAAGTCCAGGCCCCGTTGCGTCAGCCCGAGGCGGCCAACTGGGACTTCTTCCTCAACATCCCGGAGATTGACCGTCGCAAGGTCAAGGTCGGCAGTATCCCGCATCAGCAGTTGATGCAGCCGCTCTTTGAGTTCAGCGGCGCCTGCTCCGGCTGCGGCGAAACGCCCTATATCAAGCTGGTCACCCAGCTGTTTGGCGACCGCATGGCGGTGGCCAACGCGACCGGCTGCTCCTCGATCTACGGCGGCAACCTGCCGACCACGCCCTATACCGTCAACAACGACGGACGCGGCCCGGCTTGGTCCAACTCGCTGTTCGAGGACAACGCGGAGTTCGGGCTTGGTTACCGGCTCTCGTACGACAAACAGAATGAGTTCGCCCGTGAACTCGTTGCCGCCCTCGGGCCCAAGCTCGGCGATGTGCTGGCCGACGGCATCCTCAAGGCCGACCAGAAGGACGAGGCCGGTATCTACGAACAACGGATCCGCGTCGCGGAGTTGAAGGGCAAGCTCGCCCAGCTCCAGCAGAGCGGCGATGCCACCGAGAAGGCGCTGGCGACCCGGCTGACGGGCGTGGCCGACATGCTGGTGAAGAAGAGCGTCTGGATCTTCGGTGGCGACGGTTGGGCTTACGACATCGGTTACGGCGGTCTGGACCACGTCATGACCAGCGGCCGCAACTTGAACATCCTCGTGCTCGACACCGAGGTGTATTCCAACACGGGCGGCCAGATGTCGAAGGCGACGCCGCGCAGTGCGGTGGCGAAGTTCGCCGCGGCCGGCAAGCCAGCCCGCAAGAAGGACCTCGGTCTGATTGCGATGAGCTACGGCAACGTGTACGTGGCCAGCGTGGCGATGGGTGCGAAGGACGAGCATACGCTCCGCGCGTTGCTCGAAGCCGAGAGCTACCCGGGCGTTTCGATTGTCATCGCCTACAGCCATTGCATCGCGCATGGCATCAACATGACCACCGCCATGCAGAACCAAAAGGCGGCGGTCAACAGCGGCCAGTGGTTGCTCTACCGCCACGATCCGCGCCGACTCGACACTGGCCTGAACCCGTTGCAGCTCGACTCCAAGCCCGGCAAGCAGAAGGTCGAGGAGTACATGATGATGGAAAACCGGTTCAAAATGCTCACCAAGAGTGAACCCGAGCGGGCCAAGATGCTCTTCCGCATGGCCGAGGAGGATGCGACAGTCCGTTACTCGTTCTACGAGTACATGGCCGCCCGCAAATTCACGCCCGAAGCGCCGGTGGCCCCGGCTCAACCGGTCAACGCCTAAGCCCAGGGAGAAATACGAACATGGACCTATCCACTACATACATGGGATTGAAACTGCGCAGCCCGCTCGTCATGTCGGCCTGCCAACCGTTGAGCGAGGATCTCCTCAACATTAAACGGGCCGAAGACGCCGGTGCGGGCGCGATCGTGCTCTACTCGCTCTTCGAGGAACAGCTCCGCCAGGATGCCCGGGAGTTGAACCACCACACCACCGCCGGGACCGAGAGCTTTGCTGAATCGCTCTCCTACTTCCCCGAGCCCGAGGAATACCACCTCGGTCCCGAAGGCTATCTGAAGCACATCCAGAAGGCCAAGGCCGCAGTGAAGGTTCCGATCATCGCCAGTCTCAACGGCTGTTCGATGGGCGGGTGGACCGACTTCGCCAAGAAAATCGAGCAAGCCGGTGCGGATGGCATCGAACTGAACATCTACTGGATCCCGGCCGACATGGACCTGCCCGGTACCGCTGTCGAACAGATGTACATCGACATCCTCCAAACCGTGAAAGCTTCGGTGAAGATCCCGGTCGCGGTGAAGTTGAGCGCCCGTTTCAGCAACATCGCCTATATGGCCGGCAAGCTCGACAAGGCCGGGGCCAACGGCTTGACGCTGTTCAACCGGTTCTACCAGCCCGACATCGATCTCGATGAACTCGAAGTAAAGCCCAAGGTCCTGCTCAGCACGCCGCACGCGATGCGGTTGCCGCTGCGCTGGATCGCCATCCTCAAGGGCCGTGTCCAAGCCAGCCTAGCCGGGACCTCCGGCATCCACAACGGCACGGACGTGGTCAAAATGCTCATGGTCGGTGCCGATGTCGCCATGCTCTGCTCCGCGCTGCTCAAGAACGGCATCAGCCATATGGCCGTAGTCGAAAAAGAGCTGCGTCAGTGGATGGAAGAGCACGAGTACGAGAGCGTCAAACAGATGCAAGGCAGCATGAGCCAGATCAACTGCCCCGACCCCGGCACCTTCGAGCGCGCCCAATACATGCGCGCTATCACCAGTTACCGGCCCGCGTAACGCGCCGCTGCAATCCATCACCCCAACGGGGCACGCCGCCAGGCGTGCCCCGTTTGTCTTTCCCACCAACGCAATGCGCCTTGTCCTTTCGTTGTGCGCCGGGCTCCGACCGCGCGCTCTGCCCGACCGAAGGTCAAGCTCATGCCGATGCAGCATTGACGTGGCGCGGTAGTACGGGTATGCGGATGGCAGCGTCGTGAGGTAAGTCGTGAAACAAGTCGAACAAGGAGGCAGTCAGATGAGTGGATATCAGCGAGAATTCACGCTATTTGAGCAGGAGATTTCAAGACTCAAGCCGCGACCCCTGAGC
>JBFZFE010000043.1:0-8462 GCA_041306525.1 Verrucomicrobiota bacterium
GCCTGCCGGCCTGGCAGAGCGGGGATGCCGAGAACCTGGATGAGTTGGTCGTGGTGACGCATAACTGGGACGAGATCCGGCGTTTGATGTGGGATTACGTGGGCATCGTGCGCACCGACAAGCGGCTGTTGCGGGCCCGGGCCCGGATCCAGAATTTACAGCGCGAGATCAACCAGTTTTACTGGGACTACCGGGTCACGCCGGATTTGATTGAGCTGCGCAATCTGGCGTTGGTGGCGGAGTTGATCATCGAGAGTGCGCTGCGGCGCAAGGAGTCGCGCGGCCTGCATTACACCTTGGATTACCCGGACCTTGGGCCGACGGTGCAGGACACCGTCTTGAAGAAGGGGTGAGGCGGCGAAGAACGAGGTTGAAAATGCCGGAGGCGGTTGGTAGTGTGCGGCGCTCTTGGGATGGGCGTGTAGTTCAGTTGGCTAGAACGTTCGGATCACACCCGAAAGGTCACAGGTTCGAGTCCTGTCACGCCCACCATCTCCTCCTGCTTGACCACGGCCTGGCCGGCGAGTTCGTCCACCCGGGGGGGCTGTTTTGAACGTTGACCGCCGGGCGGGCTGTTGAGTATCGTCCGCGCCGCAAGGGAGCAGAATTCACGGATGGGTAAACGAATCCTATTTCTATATTTGACCAAGCACTCCGGGCATTATTCCGCGGCAGTGGCGGTCGAAAAGGCGTTGCACCGGCTCGACCCAAGTATCGAAACACGGATGCTGGATTCATTCAGCCATGCCTCCCCCTTGTTGTCGAAAGTGACCCTCAAGGCCTATTTGGCGATGTTGAAGGCCGCCCCCGAAATCTGGGAATACATGTACGACAACCCGGAATTCCAGTCCCGGACACGGTTGATCCGGGACCTCTTGAACCGGGGGAACTCGAGGAAATTGCAGCGGTTCATCGATGAGTTTCAGCCCGACACGGTGATCTGCACCCAGGCATTCGCGTGCGGCGTGCTGGCCTCGTGGAAGCAGAACAAACAACGCCGCACCCCGGCATTGGTGGGCGTGTTGACTGATTTCGTGGCGCACCGCTACTGGGCGCACGACATGGTGGACCTTTACATCACCCCGACGGAGGACACCCGCAGCACCTTGCTGCTGCAAGGCGTGCCGCCCGAACGCGTCAAGGTGACCGGCATCCCTGTGGCGCCGGGTTTTCTGGGGCCCGTTGATCGGGTCGCGGTGCAGAAGGCGTTGGGGTTGCGGCCTGACTTGCCGAAGATCCTGGTCATGGGCGGCAGCCTCGGGCTCGGGCCGGTCAAGTCGGTGATTCGCAAACTCGACAAACTGCCGCAGCCCTTCGACATCATTGCGGTGACCGGCAAAAATGAAGAGCTCAAGGAGCGGTTGACGCGCAAGGGCCGGAAACTGCGTCACCCGATCAAGATCATCGGGTTTGCCGAGAACGTGAACGAGTTGATGGAGATTGCCGATTTCTCCGTCACCAAGCCCGGCGGCATGACCACGGCGGAGGCGTTGATCAAGAAACTGGCCATGATCATCATCAATCCCATCCCCGGCCAGGAGCAGAAGAACACCGAGTTCCTCCTCGCCAACCGGGTCGCCGTCCAGGCCGAGGACGCCAATGACGTGGCGTTGTTTGCCGATGACTTTCTCCGCAACCCCGAGAAACTCCACCAGATGCGCAGCGCTGCCGCGTCGCTGGGCCGCCCCCATGCCGCCATGGACGCCGCCCGGGAAATCCTCCGCATCACGGGAACCCAGCCGGCCAATGCGGCTGCCGCGCTACCGGCGGGCACCAGGTGATTTGTGTTGCGCTACCTCATACTGCGGGTCGCTGAACTCATCGCCCACGTCGTGCCGCGGCGCGTGGGGTACGGGATTGCGCGTCGTTTCGCCGATCTCTACGTCGTGTTTGACCGTCGCGGCCGCGAAGCGGTAATTGGCAATCTCCTGCAGATCCATCGTCACAGTGGCGTGGCCTTGTCGCCGCGCGCCCTGCGGGCCCTGGCCCGCGAGAACTTCCTGAATTTTGCCAAGTACATCGTTGATTTCTTTCGTTTCAGCCGGCCGCAGCCGGCGCAACTCAAGGGCCTGGTGGATTTTGGCAACACCACGCAGGTGTTCGATCAACTGCTCGCGCAGGGCAAAGGTGTGATCGCCCTGACCGCGCACTTGGGGAACTGGGAACTGGGCGGCGCGGCCATGGCGGCATTGGGCTACAAACTCAATGTCGTCGCCCTCTGGCAACCGGACCAGCGGCTCAACCGTCTCTATCAGCGGCAGCGCATTTCACGGCAGCTCAACCCCATTCCCATGGGCCGGGCGGCGCGGGAATGCATCGCGGCGTTGCGGCGCAATGAAATCGTCGCCCTGCTCGGGGATCGCGATTTTACCGGCTCACGCGAGACCGTTGAGTTCTTCGGGCAACCCGCGCGCCTGCCACAAGGCCCGGCCAAGCTGGCGTTGGCGACCGGCGCCCCGATTGCCCCGATGTTCATGATCCGGCGGCCTGATGAGACCTTCGCCTATATCGTCGAGGAACCGATCTGGGCCGACCGCAGCCGGGATTCTGTCGAGGACGTCATGCGCCGGATCGCGCGCGCGCTGGAACGCGTCATCAGCCAGCACAGTGAACAGTGGTACCTGTTCCATGATCTCTGGGACGTTGAAACGGACCGGCGTCTGGCGACGATTGCCGCCTTCGGGACGCCGCCGGCGGATCAGGCGGACGAGAAACCCCGCCAGCAGTCATGAGCGACCGCCTGCTTGCCGCCATTCCCGCGTACAACGAAGCGGCCCGCATCGGCTCGGTGATCGCCCGCACCAAACCGCAAGTCAGCGAAGTTGTGGTCGTGGACGACGGCTCCACGGACGAGACCGGCAACGTCGCCCGCCGGGAAGGGGCGGTGGTTCTGCGGCACGAGGCCAATCTTGGGAAGGGCGCCGCCATCCTGAGCGCCCTCAACTATTTCCATGCCGGTGATGCGGAGTTCGCTGTCTTCCTCGATGCCGATGGCCAGCATGACCCGGCCGAGATCCCGTCTTTGCTGGCCGTCGCGCGCCAGACCGGAGCCGGTATCGTGGCAGGCACGCGGATGGGGCAGACCAAGAACATGCCGGTGGTCCGGCTGCTGGCGAACCGCCTGACTTCCTGGGTCATCAGCCTGTTGGCGCACCAGCGCATACCGGACAGCCAGTGTGGTTACCGGCTCGTGCGGCGCACCATCCTGCCGGACCTGAGGCTTTCCACCCGGCATTTTGAAACGGAATCCGAGATGCTGATCCAAGCCGGTCGAGCCGGGCATCGGATTGTGAGCGCCCCGATCCGCACGATCTACGAACCGGGGCGGCACAGTCGCATTCGCCCCGGCCGCGACACGGTCCGCTTTTGCCGGATGCTTTGGCGTTACCGGTGAAAAGTTTCGCTGCCTGACACGTTGCTGATGACAAAGGCAGCGCGCTGTGATAGAAGCCGCCGACCTGCATGACTCCCACCGATTTCCAGAACGATTGGAATCCCTCCAACGGACTACCTGTAACGCCCAAGCCGCATGTGATGCGTCGTCTTTACAACTGGACGTTGCACTGGGCGCATACGCCCTACGGGATGACGGCGCTGTTCCTGCTGGCTTTTGCTGAATCCTCCATTTTCCCGATTCCGCCGGACGTGTTGTTGATCGCCTTGGCGCTGGGGCGTCGCGAGAAGGCGTTCCAGTTTGCGGCCATTTGCAGCTTGGGATCGGTGCTGGGAGGCATTGCCGGGTACTGGATCGGGTTTGGCCTGTGGGAAGTGGCAAAACCTTATTTCATCCCGATGATCTTCAGTCAGGCGGCTTTCGAAAAGGTGGGCAAACTCTACGAGGCGGGGGCGTTCTGGTACATTTTAGTTGCGGCTTTCACCCCGATTCCGTACAAGGTGTTCACCGTTGCGGCGGGTGTTTACCACCAGTTCATCCCCCTCTGGATCCTGATTGTCGGGTCCATCGTCGGCCGGTCGGCGCGGTTCTTCCTGGTGGGCGGTCTGTTGTACTGGTTTGGGCCGTCGGTGCGCCGGTTTGTGGAGAGTTATTTTGACCGGTTAATGTGGGGTTTCTTGCTGTTGGCGATTTTGGGGTTTGTCGCCGTGAAGTTCTTGTGATTAAGTGCAGCTCGCCGTCGGGGGCAGACCCCGGTGGGCATTGATAAGTTGTCGGGGCGTAGCGCAGCTTGGCTAGCGCGCTTGGTTCGGGACCAAGAGGTCGCGGGTTCAAATCCCGCCGCCCCGACCATTTTCTTCTGAAAATGGTCGCTGATGCAGTTTTTTCCAGCGCCATTCATTTCACTCCCACTGGCGGCGATCATGCGTACCCGTGATATTGACGGTGACGCTTGCCCCGACTATGAATGGCGGCGTGAAGTCGTTTGCCAAATGGGCGTTGCGCCTGTTGCTCCTGGTGGTGCTGGCGGTCGCCAGCCTGCTGGTCTATCTCGACATCCACGGATTTCCTCCCGCCTTGGTCAACTTGGTTGCCAAGCAGTTCGCGCAGGCCGGCTATCGGATGCAGGTCAGCTCGATTCATTTTGATTGGTCTCGCGGCGTGGTTGCCTCCGACATGGTGCTGGCTGATGCGAAGACGCCCACCGAACCGATTGGTCGCGTTGACGAAGTGCAGTTGAAGTTTGATCTGCGTCGTCTGTGGCAGGACCGAAACGCCATTCGGGCCCTGCGCATTGCCAACGCCAATCTCTCCATCCCGCTGGCGGCCGATGGCAAATCCGCCACGCAATTCACCACGCAAGGAGCGTTTGCGACATTGCGTTTTGACGAGGACGGCACGATCCGCATCGAGCAGTTGGTGGGTGTTTATTGCGGCATCAACCTGGGCGTCCGCGGTTCCATCAAGCCGAGCAAGGCGACAACGAGTCCGGAGGACCAACGGGAGCGGTTGCGTGGGCGGTTCGCGTTTGTGGCCAAAGCCTTGCACGAGCTCAACAGTCTGCAGGCCGCCGAGCCGCCGCAGTTGGATGTGGATTTCAATCTGGATCTGGCACGGCCATGGGCCGGTCGCGTCGCGGTGAAGCTTGAAGGGCAGAAAGTGCAGTACCGCGGATTGGACGTGGACTCCATCTGGGTTCATCTCGAGATGCGGGAGGCCGCCATCAACATTACCGCCTGTGAGCTGACCGCGGGCGGCGGCGCCCTCTCGATCAGCGGCCAGTACGATGTCGGGCAAGGACAGTTCGACCTGAAGCTCGCCAGCACGATTCATCCGTCGGTGCTGGCGCCCTTGTTGCCCGAAAAAGCCGCGGCGATGATGCGCGAAGTGCGCGTGGGCCAGCGGCCGAAGTTGACGGCTCGTTACCTGTTGTCGCCAGCCACGGGGACACAGCCGAAGCTTACCGGCACGGTCGAGCTGGGCGACTTGGAATTGCGCGGCACACAGTTCCGATCGATCTACGCCCAAGTCGAGAACGTGGGGCAGGAACTCTTCATCCGTGATGCGCTCATCATCATGGCGGATGGCCGACTGGCCGGTCACGGCCAATACAATTTGAAAACGACCGGGTTCACCTATGAACTGGAGAGCACGCTGAACCCGGGCAAACTCCTCGTCTTCATGCCACCCGGCGTGCGGGATTTTGTTGCCCCGAGCTGGTTTGAGAAATCGCCGCACATCAAGGCGAATGTCACCGGCGACCTCGTTGATCCAGAGAAGTTTGCCTACGATGCGGATGTGGCGACCAAGAACGGTTCTTACCGGGGAGTGGCATTTGGTTCGGCATCCGCCAAGCTCCAGCTCCGCCGCAACAAACTGGAGGTGCGCGACATTGTTTTCGCGCGCGAGGATGGGGATGTGCAGGGCCAGGTCATGATCGATTTCCCCCGTCAGCAGGTGCAGTTTGACGTTCGCACCAGCGCCAACCCGGTGCCGTTGGCGGCCATGCTCGGGCCGAAAGCGGCGGAGTTTGCGACGCCTTACCGTTTCGGGCCGTATACCCGCGGCACCGCCGTTGGCATGGCCGATTTCAACGATGCATCGGCGACGGCTTGGAGTGCTGAGTTCACGAACCGGCAGGTCCGCGCCTGGGACATCGTTGCCGACCAGACGCATGCCCGCCTCTGGTTCACCAACAACGTCCTGCACATCATCGCCAAGGCCGGCAAGGTGGAATATCCCAGCCTGCATGCCGACCGTGTGTGGGCTGATTTCCAGATTACCACCAACAACATCCGCGGCACTGCCGACGCCTTGGGCGTTGGGGCGTGGGGATTGACCGCGGGGCACGCGACCGGTTCGTTTGCCTACGTGTACGCCGACAGCAGACTCAGCCTTGATGCGAAAGCTGAGCAGATCAAAGGCTATTCGCTCACTGCTGCTACCGGCTCGGCCCAGGTGGTGGCGTTCAGCAATGTCGTTCAGGCCGCCGTGCAGACCACTGACTTCGGCTGGTGGCGGCTCAAGGCCGCGACCGCCACCGGTGACATCCTGATCAGCAATCAGAATCTTGCCGTCAACAATTTCGCTGGTGCGTTGTATGACGGGAAAATTCGTGGATTTGCCTTGTTCGACGGGAGCGCCGACTCGCAGAAATATGAAATCAACTTATGGGTGGAACGAAGCAGCATCGAGTCGTTGCTCGACGGGATTCGTGAGAAACCGGGCCGCCGCATGACCGGCTTCCTCACCGGCGACCTCCAGTTGCAGGGGGCCGGCGCTGATCTGGCCGACTTGCGCGGCACGGGCCGGCTGGCCATCACCGATGGCGTCATCTGGCGGGCGGCCATTTTCGGGCCTTTCTCGCATATTCTGGGTGACACGAAAGCCACCGATGCGCGCTGTAGTTTCACCATCGGCGACCGCCTGCTGAAGACCGATGACATCGAGGTCGCCGCGGGCGCCTTTACCGCCAAGAGTCGCGGGACGGTGGACTTCAATGGGAAACTGGATTTCCGGGTTCAAGCCCAGTTCCTGCGTTCCTGGCCCGGCATCAACCTCATCACGGTCCTGCTGGGCAAAGTGCTCGAATACAAGGTCGGCGGCACGCTTGCCGATCCAAATTACCGGGCTGTCAACCTGCCGAAAGAACTCCTGCCGCACGACTAGAAGCTCAAAGCCATGCGCATTGAACTCGTCAATACTGGTTCCGAGCTGCTGCTCGGGTTTACCGTCAACACCCACCTCAACTACATTGCCCGTCAGCTTGCCCGGATTGGTTTGCGTCTCGAACGCCAGACCACGGTTGGCGACGGTCACGGCGACTTGCGCGTCGTGATTGCCGAGGCGCTCGCCCGGGCCGACGTCCTGCTCATCACGGGCGGGTTGGGGCCGACCAGTGACGACTGCACCCGCGACATCGTGGCGGAACTGCTCAACCTTCCGCTGGTCCGCGATGAAGTCACGGCCAACGCGATCAGCGAACGTTTTCGCCGGCGCAATCTGTCGATGCCCGAGCAGATCATGGTCCAAGCGCTCGTGCCGCAAGGGGCCAGTGTCCTTCCCAACCGCAACGGCACCGCTCCCGGCCTTGCTGTTTCACAGGCCGGCAAACTGGTGATCCTGCTGCCGGGTCCGCCCCGTGAACTCAAGCCGATGTTCGAGGAATACGTCCTGCCGCTCCTGCCGGCCGGCACGGCCATGGACTGCCGGGTCTTCAAAGTGGCGGGGCTGCCGGAATCCATTGTCGAACAAAAGGTCGCCCCACGGCTGGCCGACTTGCCGGACCTGGAGTTGGGCTATTGCGCCCGGCCGGGAGAAGTCGAGGTCCGCGTCATCGCCACGCCGGCGACCAATGATGAAGCCGAACACCGCATTCGCACGGCCTTGGGACAGCGGATTTACGGTGTCGGTGACGAACTTCTCGAACAGGTCGTTGTCCGCCTGCTGACCCAAGCCGGCAAGACCCTCGCGGTGGCGGAGTCCTGCACGGGCGGGGCAATTGCCAACCGGCTGACGAACGTCAGTGGCGCAAGTGCCGTGTTTCTTTCCGGCTGGGTGACGTATTCCAACCTCGCCAAGATGCGCGACCTCGGTGTGCGGGAGGTCGCGTTGCAGCAGTTCGGCGCCGTCAGTGAGGAAGTCGCATTGGCCATGGCCGAGGGCGCCCGGCAACGCGGTCGCGCCGATTACGCCCTCAGCGCCACCGGCATCGCTGGTCCAACGGGCGCCACGCCCGAGAAGCCGGTCGGCTTGGTGTTCATCGGTCTGGCAACTCCCGCCGGCACGACTGTCGAGCGTCACAGCCTCAGTTTTGACCGCGAAACCTTCAAGTGGTTCGTCAGTCAAGCCGCCCTCGATCTGTTGCGGCGCGCGCTGGTGTCATGATTCGGGCGTTTATCGCGGTGGAGATACCGGCGCCTGTGCGCGACGCCCTTGCTGAAGTGCAGGCAGGCATGATGCGGGCCGATGTCGGCGTGAAAGTTTCCTGGACGCGCCTGGCGAACGTGCATCTGACGCTGCAATTTTTGGGAGACATACCCGATCACTTGGCGCCGGCAATCTCGCT
>JBFZFE010000044.1:0-4566 GCA_041306525.1 Verrucomicrobiota bacterium
TCGTCTCGGCATCCTCGGCTTCGCTCACGGCCACGTCAACGCCTACATCGGCGAATGGCGCAAGCGGGCCGACGTGCAAGTCGTGGCCGGGTGGGACCACGATGCGGAGCGTGCGCGGAAATCGGGAGTCGAGGTGGCCGGTAGCGTTGATGAGGTGCTGAAGCGCGTGGACGCAGTGGTGATTGCGTCGGAGACCTCGATGCATGCGGACCTGGTTGAGCAGGCGGCGGCGGCCGGCAAGGACATCGTGTTGCAGAAGCCGATGGCGCTGACTTTGGCGCAGGCCGACCGGATTGTGGACGCGGTGACAAAGGCAGGCGTGAAGTTCACGTTGGCCTGGCAGATGCGCGTTGATCCGCACAATCTGGAGATGAAGGCGTTGCTCAATGAGGAGAAGTTCGGCCGGTTGCTGATTCTGCGACGCCGGCATTGCCTGGCAACGCAGCACATGACCAACTTCGAGAACACCTGGCACGTGAAGCCGGAGTTGAACCGCGACATCTTTGCCGATGACGCCGCGCACCCGATTGATTTCATCTACTGGATGCTCGGGAAGCCGGTCAGCGTGACGTGCGAGATGGGCACGCTGCTGAACCCGAAGGTCCCCAACGATACCGGCATCGTCATCTTCCGTTACGCTGATGGCACGTTTGCCGAGGTGGTCTGCTCGTTCGTCGCGCCGGCCGGTGAGAACAACACCGAGATCACCTTCGCCAATGGCGCGATCATCCAGAACTTCGGTGACGGACCGAACAGCAGCATCCCGCGGCCGCCCGGCTCGATTCAGTTGAAGTGGTATGTGCGCGGCGACAAGGAATGGACCGTGAGCCAGTTGCCGGACGTGCCGCATCAGGGCGCGCGGATTGCCGGGCTGGCGACGCCGATCAGCGAGTTTTTGCAGGGGAAACGTCCCGCCATCGCCACGGCCGCGGAAGGCCGGGAGGTGCTCGGGCTGGTGCTGGCCTGTTACGAGTCGGCCAGCACGGGGAAACGCGTCACGCTTTGAAAGGAAACCATATGAAGAAACAACCCAATCTGATTCTGTTTGGCATTGATAGTCTGCGGCGCGACCACATGAGCGCGTACGGTTACCCGCGGCTGACGACGCCGCACATGGACAAGTTCATCGCGGGCGGTTCGCTGTTCCTGAACCACTTCAGCCCGCACATCCCGACCACACCGGGCTACACCTCGATGTTTACCGGCATGGATGTGTTCAGCATGGATGTGGTGGCGTTGCGGCACAAGGGCGGCTTGCCCGCGCACCTGAAGACGCTGGCCGAGATCCTCGGCGAGAAAGGCTACAACACGACGTGCGTCGGTTTCGGCGGTAACCCGGCCTCGCGCGGGTTCCAGAAGTATATCGAGTTTCCCGGCTGGGGTCCCGGCCAGGCCGGCGGCCGCAGCCCGAAGGCGGAGCGGCTCAACGAAGTGACCATGCCCGAACTCTCGCGGCTGGCGGGCGATGACAAACCGTTCTTCCTGTTCATGCGTCACATGGATCCGCACTCCCCCTACCTGCCGCCGCTGCCGTTCGAGCGGCTGTTCTATCACGGCAACGAGTGCGATCCCGCCAACCACTCGCTCGACGACATGAAGTCGTTCAAGCCGTTCCGCGACTACATCACCAGCTGGTTGCCCGAAGGCTGCACCGACAAGGAATACGTCATCGCCCAGTACGACGGCGCCGTGGCGTACATGGACGCCTGCATCGCCAACATGCTCACCCAGATCAAGGCGCTCGGACTCGAAGAAGACACGCTGGTCGTGTTCACCTCCGATCACGGCGAGACGTTGCACGACCACCGCTGCTACTACGATCACCACAGCATGTACGACCCGACGCTGGTGATTCCGCTGGCGTTCGTCTGGCCCGGCAAGGTGCCGGCCGGCAAACGGTTCAGCGAGACGACCCAGATGAAGGACACCACGCCGACCATCCTCAACCTCATGGGCGTCGAGACCGGTATCCCGTACGACGGGCGCAGCCTCGTCCCCTTGATGGAAGGCCAACCGCGCATCACCGAGCCCGAGTTCTACATCACCGAGTGCACCTGGATGCGCAAACACGGCTGGCGCACGCCGCAGTGGAAATACATCCACGCGCTCGAACCCGATTTCCACTTCTTTCCCGAAGTCGAGCTCTACGACCTGATCCGCGACCCCGAGGAGAACCACAACATCGCCGCGCAGGAACCTGAAGTCTGCCGGATGCTTGAAGCCCGCATGCAGGTCCACATCGCCAAGCGCGAGAAGGAAACGGGACGCACGAACCCGATTTACACCAACCTCGACTGGCACGGCAAAGGTTGTGGCCCGTTCAAAACCTCGCAACAGGCCTATGATTCGGCGTACATCGGCTCGGTCGCCTCGGCGCAGAAACTCCAAGCCGCCAACAAGCCGGACACCAACGTCAAGGAACAGCAAACCCAACGCGGCGCGAAGCTCTAAGCCATCATGATCACCGTCATCAATCATGTTCGGCGCAGGTCTCCGACCGCGCCGTTTCGGGACCGAAGGTCTCCACTACGCTTGGGAGACCTGCGGTCAAATTGCGTGGCACGGTCAGGAGACCGGCCACAACAGGTCCATTCAGGAGCTTTACCATGATGATCACCGTCATTGGGCGCGGCCACAGCGGCACCCGCGCCATGTCGCACACGCTCAGCGCCAGCGGCGTCTACATGGGCGCCCAACTCAACGGCTCGGGCGACCTCATCCCGCCGCAGGACATGTACGAAGCCTGCCGGGTCATGGCTCGGCACGTGACGTATCTCGGCCACCTGCGCTGGGATTTCTCCAAGCTCCACACGATGCCGATTGACCCCTCATTCACGCGGCTCATCGAATCGTTCCTCGCCTCGGTCCTCAACAGCAACGCCAAGCGCAAAGGCTGGAAGATACCGGAGACCGCGCTCTGCTTCCCGTGGATCGTCCGCCTGTTCCCGGAGATTCGCTACATCTTCTGGATCCGCGACCCGCGCGACAGCATCCTCGGTCGTCACGTCACCGACGACCTCGCCGAGTTCGGCATTCCCTACGACAAAACCGACGACGAACGCGAACGGCGCGCCATCAGTTGGAAATATCAACTCGAACTCGTCAAAGCCACGCCCAAGCCCAAGCACTGGTTGCCGGTCAGGTTGGAAGACTTTGTCCTGCGCCAAGACGAAACGCTTGCCCGCCTGGAAAAGTTCCTCGGCTTCCCGCTCGCCAAGATCCCCGTCAAGCCCGAGGTCATCGGCCGCTGGAAACAGGATACCGGCAAACACACCTTCGATTTCTTCGAGCCGGACCTGATCGAGCACGGGTACTGAGCGGACGCCACTATTACAGTGGCTCGGTGCCTTCGCTGAGAATCTTGATATAGGGTTGATACGCGAACAACCGGTTGCGGCTCTTGCCGGTCATCTCTTGCACAATGCCAAGGGTCTTGAGTCGCACCAGGGCGGTAGTGACAGTCGGGACGGTAAGCGTGAGTCCTTTGGCCGCATCGCCAATGGCCGTGATCGGGTGTCGTTGCAGGTAATGATGCACGCGCAGGGTCGACCCGGCTGCTTTGCCGATCTGCTGGATGCGCTGGCGGTCATCGTCGAACAGCTTCAGCAGTTGGTTGGAAGTCTGGATGGCCTGCGTGGCGGTTTCCCGTATCCCGGTGAAGAAGAATCGCAACCAAGCTTCCCAATCACCTTCCGTTCGGACCCTTTGGAGCAAATCGTAGTACTCGTCCCGGTGGGTCTTGAAATAGAGGCTCAGGTACAACATCGGCTTGCTCAACGCGCCCTCCGCGCACATCAGGAATGTGATGAGCAGCCGCCCCAATCGCCCATTGCCGTCGAGGAAGGGGTGAATGGTCTCGAACTGGACATGCGCCAGCGCGGCCTTGATGAGCAAGGGCGTCTTGACCGGATCGTTGTGGAGGAACTTCTCCAGCGCCCCCATGCAGTCCAGCACCATCTCCGGCGGCGGCGGCACGAACTTCGCGTTGCCCGGCCGCGTCCCACCCAGCCAGTTCTGTGACCGGCGAAACTCGCCCGGTTCCTTGTTGCTGCCGCGGCCCCTGGCCAGCAACATCCCGTGAATCTCGCGCAGCAACCGCAACGACACCGGCAGCCCTTGCTCCAATTGGCGCAGGCCATGGTTCATGGCGGCGACGTAATTCGACACCTCCAGCACGTCATCCAACGGCACGCCGGGCAATTCCTTCGTCTCAAACAACAAGAGGTCCGACAACGACGATTGCGTCCCCTCGATCTGCGACGACAGCACCGCCTCCTTGCGGACGTACATGTAGAGGAACAGCGGCGTTTCAAGAAAATGCGATGCCAACCCATCCAACCGCCCCAGTGACAACACGGCGTGGTACATCAACTCCTGCAGGTCTCCGTCCAGTTGGAGGGACGGATCCGGCGGCAGCGGATGTGGCACAAACGCCTGACATTTCTCCCCCGCACTGGGTACCGGCACGAAATGGCCTGTCAGCGCGCGCTTCATGCAACCCTTGTTAAACGAATCTTCATCCGAAATCCACTGCTAAAACTTGGCGGCTCGTCCTTTAATTAGCAC
>JBFZFE010000045.1:0-4544 GCA_041306525.1 Verrucomicrobiota bacterium
CCGTCATTGCCGCCGCCACGGATGGTCCCGCCGACATCTTCAAGTACAACGACCCGACGCCGAGCGACAAGATCGGCACGCACTACATCAACGCCGCCCCGCGCGCGGGCCGTCCGTTGAAATCGCCGCTGCCGAAAGCTTGGGGACCGCAGGATCAAGTGGCCAAAGGCACGCTCGGCACCGTGAACATCAACCTGTTCGGGACCGGTACCCGTTTCCTGTTGGCCGGTGGGCGCGGTGGCGGCTTGCAGTCGCGCACCGCCGTCGACTCGGCGTTGCACTGGCTGGCGGCGCGTCAGGAAGCTGACGGGATGTGGGATGCCACCAAGTACGAGGGCATCGATGAAGCCGTCCTCGGCAATACCGGCCTCGCGGTGCTGGCGTTCATGGGGGCCGGCAACACGCCGCGCAAGGGTGAGTACATGCGCACCGTGGCGAAAGGGTTGGAGGCGATCATGCGGCATCAGGACCCCAACACCGGTCGCATCGGCGCGAAATACAGCCTCTACACGCACGCCATCTGCACCATTGTCTTGTCGGAGGCGTATGGTCGCACGCGGGACGAGCGTTACGCGGCGGCTGCGCAGAAGGCGGTTTCCTTCAGTGAAAAGGCCGTCAACAACGACGGCGGCTGGCGTTACCAGCCCAAGACGGATGTCAGCGACATGTCGGTGACGGCGTGGTTTGTGCAGGCGTTCAAGACGGCGAAGCTGGCCGGGTTGAAATTCAACAACGCGGTCTATTCGCAGGCGCTGACCTTCGTGGACAGTTGCACCGACCAGGGCGGCAGCAAGGATTCAGCGGGCAATGTCGGTTACACCTACCAAGCCAACCAGGAATACGGGCGCGGCCATCCGGCGTTGACCGCCGCGGGGATGATGATCCGCCAGTTTACCGGCACGGGCGTGAAGAATCATCTGCTGGTCAAGGGCGCGGAGATCACCCGCAGCCAGCCGCCCGACTGGAAACGGAAGGATTTCTACTACTGGTACTACGCGACCTACGCCATGCACAACATGGGCGAGGAGTACCGGCTCTGGTGGAACGGCAAGATTCGGGATGTGCTGCTCATGCATCAGGCCCGCGAAGAACCCCATGCCGGCAGCTGGGACCCCAAGGATGACAAGTGGGGCGACAAACGTGGCGGCCGCATCTATACCACGGCCCTCGGCGCCTTGTGCCTGGAAGTCTATTACCGCTACAACGACGCCCTCACCAGCTTCGGCGTCGCCCCCGACATCGACGAACTCCTGCTACAATAACGCCCACGCCTACCGGCTTGGCTGCCGTGGCCTTGTCAGCTCGTTGGCCAAGATCAGGAATACACTCGAGGTCCATGTGTACGCCGTGTCGCGCAACGGCGCACCGGTCAACGCGTCGAAGTTCTCCGCGAACCCGCTCTTCGCACAAAGCCGGCAGAACCGTTGCGCAATGGTGCGAGCGAGCTTTGTCTCGCCAATCTCGGTGAGCCCGGCAAACGCAATCATCGTGCAAGGAGCCCAGATCGGGCCGCGCCAATAGCCATCACTCGTGTACTGCGCGCTGCCGGTCAGCTCGGTGGCCAGTCCCCACTCGGTGAGGTGACGCTTGAGACCGGTGACGAGTTTCTTCTGCACAGCCTTGGGCAGCCGCTGGCCCAACAATACCGGCATCAGCGGCACGAGGCTGTCGCAGTTCACCTCGAAACCGTCGCTCAAGCGGCGCGCGACGAAATGGTCGCCCTTCCACAACTCAGCCAGCAATGCGTCGATGAGCTGCCGGGATTGCTCGCGCCAGCGACGCTGCTCGCTGGCCTTGCCGGCAATCTCGGCCAGCACCTCGCATTGGAGCGCGAGAAACGCCGCGAGGTCGGGCGCGACCAGCGGGGCGCCCGCGTCGAACATCGTCGAGTTGTCCCAGCCGCTGTCGTTGCCATGCAGATAGTACGGCAACGTCTGGCCCGGCATCCGCCGGTGCGTGAGCCACCAGTTCGTCCAAGCGGCCAGCGGCGCGTAAGCTTGCCGGACCTGTTGCTTTGTCAGCCGCGGCAGCATGGACTTCAGCGCCCAGCCATGAATCGGCGGCTTGCAGAAGTTGAAGTGCTGAATGAACGGGTTGCACGCATCCGGCAGCGCCCCGAACTCGTTCTGTTGATCGAACGGCACCAGCCATTGGTCCAACGCCAACGCCGGCGCGTGGTCGCTCAGCGCCATCGCGTTGAAGCAGTGATCCCAGGACCAGACGTTGTCCATGTGGACCTTCGACATCAGAATGGCGGGACGTTTGATCAACCCGCCCGGGCGAATACCAGCCCCCCAGTTCACGTACGCCGCCAGCTCCCAGACCGCGCGCATCTCCAACGGCGCCGATGGCTGCAACGCCAGCCATGCCGACCATTCACGATCCGCTTCGCTGACACAACGGGCAAACGCCGGCCGCTGACGTTCCGTCCATGTGCTTCCATACCGGTCAATCGACGCCTCAAGCACCCCGTTCGCACTCGGCAACAGATCAAGCGTCATCGGCGGCGTTCCCTTCGGTTCCCACGGGCAATCGGCCCGCAGTTCGCCCGCCGGCACGTCCACCATGAACCGGCAATAGGACTGCCGGGCATTGACCGACCACCGCCGCGGCCCCATCGGTTGCGCAACGTTACCGGCGCCAGGAATCGCCCGCAATCGCAGGCCGGCGTTGCCGTGGACACGCACCGTGTCATCAGCCGTGAGGCAGAACCGGACCTGCCGGCCACCCGCAGACAGCGTCAACGTGGCCGGTGTGGCCGTGATTGGTGACAGGACCGTCGGCGAGCAGTTCGAGGCGGATGACATCCCGCTTGCCAACGCGCGCCGCGTGATGCGTGCGCAGGTACAACCCCGCGCCGCAGCCGGGATCGCCCTTCGGCTGGAAAATGGAAAGATAAGTGCCGAAGCGACTGAAAGGCGTCTGCGTGAGATTGAGGTTCATGCCAGCACCTCGCGGATTTTGGCGGCCACTGCCTGGCCAAGGAGTTGCTGGCCCGCCGGGGTGAAGTGGACCCCGTCATCGCCGAGGAGTTGTTCCTTGCCGGCGGTGGCGACCGCGGAATAGAGGTCGTTGACCGGTACGCCCAGACGTTTGCAGACCTGCGTGGCGGCGATGTTGTAGCTGACGACGTATTCGTCGAACCGGTCGAAGTCGTTGGACGGCGCGTGAGCGGCGTGAGCCCGCTCGAAGATGACCGGCGTGGTCGTGGCCCAGATCACTTTCGCGGTGGTGCGTTCCCGAATCGCGCGCAGGAGGATCTCGACGTTGCGCCGGTAATGTTCAACGGGAACGATGCTCTCCTGGCCGCCATACCAGATGGTCTTGAGGTCGTGCAGTCCCGCATTGATGTGGACAACGTCAGGCCGTGGCTGCCGGTTCAACACCCAGAGATGAAGATGAACCAGAAGGTTGGTCGTGTGAGCGCCGTTCTCGGGCGGTCCCCAGACTGCAGCGATTCCCGCCAGCGCCTGGCGTACCCTTGCCTCGTAACCGAGCCGAATCGAATCCCCGATCAACGTCACCTGTTTCATGGCCGCGAGCATGCCAGACGAATCACGCAACGGCAACACCGCGACGAACAGCGGCGAACCCGCGGAGTCTCTCCCGCGCGTTGCTTGCTTTGGCCCGATTTCCGCCAGCGGAAGCCGGGCTAGAGGCGCAGGGCGCGGAGGCGGTCGCAGTAGTATTGGACCAGCTCGAACTTGTTGTCGCCGGGCAGGCGATGGTCGGGACAAGGAATGTAGCCGCCCAGCGCCATCAAAGGTCGCAGACGCTCGATCTCGGCATCGACGGCGGCGCGGTCATGCTGGAACACGCGTTTGTCGAGGCCGCCAACACCGCGTAGTTCGCGGCCGTACTGGGCGCGCCACGGGGCGAGGTTCGCGTTCCAGGTGCCGACTTCGATGGGGAACATGGTGTTGACACCGTTCGCCAGCCAGATCGGCAGCAACTTGTCGATGCAGCCGTCGCAATCGAGGCTGACGATGTCGATGCCGTGTTGGTTCAGCAGCTTGGTGATGCGCCGGTAATGGGGACCGACCTTCTCGGCGAAGACGGCGGGGTTGACCAGCGGACCGTTTTTGAAACAGATGTCCTCCCAGAAATGAGCGAAATCGAATTTCGCGCCGGTGGCCAGCACATGCTCGACGCACCGGTAACTCAGGTCGGCAAGCGTTTGCAGGATCTCATCGAAGAGCGGTTCGTCATCGATCAACAGATAGCTCGAACCCTCGACGCCGACGATGTTGCGGAACTCGCCGTACAAACTGCCGCAGTGCAACCCGAGTGGTCGGCTGCGTTCGCCTGTGCGCAGGATTTCCAGGCCGCCTTGGTCGAAGCGGACTTGCCGGCCTTCGTGCCAGAACGCGACCGCGGTGATCCGTTCAGGACACCACTGCAACCGGGGAAGATAATGCTCCTCCCAAGAACGGCGATCCTTCAGCAGATGATCAATCTCCGCCGGTATCGAGCCCGCCCCGGGCGCGTGCAGTTCGATGACACCAAGGCCGTTGCGGACGTGCGTGCTGCCATCGGGAAACGCC
>JBFZFE010000046.1:0-18372 GCA_041306525.1 Verrucomicrobiota bacterium
GCGGCGCCGTAGCCGACACTGGTGGGCACGGCAATGACAGGTTTGTCGACGAGGCCGCCGACGACGCTGGGCAGGGCGCCTTCCATGCCGGCGACGACGATGAGGACGTTGGCGGTGAGGAGTTCGTGGTTGACGGCGAGGATGCGGTGCAGGCCGGCAACGCCGACGTCGTAGTAGCGTTGGACGGTGTTGCCCATGATGTCGGCGGTGAGGGCGGCTTCCTCGGCAACGGGGATGTCGGTGGTGCCGGCACAGAGCACGGCGATGGTGCCGGGACGTTTGGGGAGCGGTTTACGGGCGACGGTGATGACGCGGGAGGCGGCGTGGTAGGAGGCCTTGGGGAAGGCGCGTTTGAGGGCCCGGTAAGCGGGGAGGGCGGCGCGGGTGACCAGGAGGTTGTCGTTGTGCTGGAGGATGGCGCGGGCGATGGCGAGGATTTGGGGGGGCGTTTTGCCTTGGCCGTAGATGACTTCGGGGAAGCCTTTGCGCAGGGCGCGATGGCCGTCGACACGGGCAAAGGAGAGGTCGTGGGTGGCCAGCGATTTGAGCTGGCGCACGGCACCGGTCACGGGGAGGCGACCGGCTTGGACGTCGTGGAGCAACTGGATGAGCCTGGCTTCGTTCACGGGGCGCATCGTAACAGCACAACCAAGGGGCGGCAAGCCGTTGACCGGCTCACCGCCCCGGGTGGTGACAACCGTTATTGGTCCAGTTCGGCGCCGGTCAGGGCGTCGGTGATCTTGAACTGCTCGAAGTGGAAGCTCGGGTCGGCGCGGAAGCTGAGTTTGCCGTTGAGTTTCTTCTCCAGTTCGATCAGCAACGCCTCGTCCTCGGTGCGCAGGCGGTTGAGGACCTCGGGGTGGACGTAGATGCGGATGTGGGGCTGGTCGTGGCGTTTCTCGCGGACACGGCGCAGGACTTCGCTGATCTTGCGCTGGATCTCGACGGACATCGAGAGGGCGCTCTTCACGAGGCCTTTGCCTTTGCAGTACTGGCAATCCTCGTACACGGCGCTGACCATGCTTTCGCTGTGGCGTTGCCGGGTCATCTCCAGCAGGCCGAGTTGCGAGATCGGGAGGATGCGGGTCTTGGCCTTGTCGCGGCGGACGCCGTCGCGCATGCGTTGATGGACCTGTTGCTGGTCGCGGCGATGGCGCATGTCGATGAAGTCAACGACGAGCAATCCGCCGATGTTGCGCAGGCGCATCTGCCGGCAGATTTCCTCGGCGGCTTCGAGGTTGGTCTGGAGGATGGTGGTGTCGAGGTCCTTCTGGCTTTTGTGACGGCCGGTATTGACGTCGATGGCCACCAGCGCCTCGGTTTCGTCGATGCAGATGTAGCCGCCGCTCTTGAGCCAGACTTGGCGGCGGAAGGCGTTGTCGATCTGGCGTTCGATGTTGAACTTGGTGAAGATCGGGGTCGGCTCGTCGTAGAGCTTGACCTTGCCGCGGGAACGCCGGCTGATCTGGCTGATCATGTCGCGGATCCGGTCGTAGGCCGCTTCGCTGTCGACAACGATGCGGTCAATGTCCTCGGTCAGGAAATCGCGGACGGTGCGTTCGACGATGTCGGGTTCCTGGAAGACGCAGGCCGGGGCGGTCTCGGTCTTGATCTTCTCCTCGACCTGGCGCCAGGTCTGGAGGAGCAATTCGAGGTCGCGCACGAAGTAGCGGGCTTTCTGGTGTTCGCCGACGGTGCGCACGATGATGCCCATGCCTTCGGGCAACTTCAGTTCCCGCACGATCTGCTTGAGGCGCTGGCGTTCCTTGTCGTTGTCGATCTTGCGGGAGATGCCGCGTTGCGGGTTGAACGGCATCAAGACCAGGTAGCGGCCCGGGATGCTGATGTTGGAAGTGATGCGCGGTCCCTTGGTGCCGATGGGGCCCTTGACGACCTGCACGATGACTTCGCTGCCGGGCGGGTAGAGCTTCGGGATATCGTTCTGGCTGATTTTCTTCTGCGGCTGACGCGGCGCGTTGTCGGTCTCGACCAGGTCGACGCGTTCGGCCAGCGATTCCGGGATGATGTCCCAGTAATGCAGGAACGCGTTCTTATCGAAGCCGATGTCCACGAACGCGGCCTTGAGGCCCGGTTCGAGGTTTTTGATTTTGCCCTTGAAGATGCTGGCGACGATCCGTTTCTCGGTCGTGCGTTCGATGGTGAACTCCTCGAGTTGGCCGTTTTCGAGCACGGCGACGCGGTTTTCCAACGCCTCGGCGTTGACCACGATTTCTTTTTGCAGGCCCTTGTTACGGCGGCCCAGCAACAGTTCTTTGCCTTCTTGGATCAGTTTCTTGATCGATTCCATTTAATAGTTTCTCCGGTGAATCCACACGTTTTGCAGGAGCCCGAGCGCGGCCATCGTGACCAGCACGAAGGAGCCCCCGTAGCTCAGCAGCGGCAACGGCACGCCTTTGACCGGCATTACGCCGATGGTCATGCCCAGGTTCACGAACACGTGAAAGAAGAGCATCACGACGATCCCCGTTGCCAATAACATACCCAAGCGGTCGCGCGCGCACGCGGCGATCCGCAGCCCACGCAGTAACAGGACAGCGTACAATCCCACCACACACAGGCTGCCGACGAACCCTTTCTCTTCGGCGATCACGCTGAAGAGAAAATCGTTCGGCGTCACCGTGCGGGGCAGATAGCCCAGCAGGTTCTGCGTTCCCTGCAAGTAACCTTTCCCTGTCACGCCGCCACTGCCGACGGCGATGAGCGACTGGTTCAGGTTCCAGCCCGCTCCCAACGGGTCGCGGTTCGGGTGCATAAACACCGTCAACCGGTCCCGCTGGTACTTCTTCAAGTTCAGCCATGCCACGGGCGACAGGAGCACCCCCAGCACGGCCACCACCACCAGGTGTTTCACCCGCACGCCGGCCACGTAGAGCATGCCGGCGGCAATCGGCACCAAGGTCAGCGCCGAGCCCAAATCGGGTGCCACCACAATCAACAAGAAGGGCACCGCCAACAAAACCAAGGCCCCGCCCACCGTCGTCCACTGTTTGCGCTGTTCCGCCGTTCGATGGAACAGGTAGTAGGCCAGCCCCACGATCACTGCAAGTTTCGCCAGTTCTGCCGGCTGAATTCCCAGTCCCTGCCAGCCCAGCCACCGTCGCGCCCCGTACACTTTCACCCCGGCCACCAACACCAACAGCAGCAACGCCACTGCCAGCACGTACCAGAAGGTCGCCCACTGACAAATCACCCGGTAATCTACCAGCGCGGCCGCCAAAAACACCACCGCGCCAATCCCGAACCACACCATCTGCATCCGATAGAAATCCGACATCGGCTGGCCCGGCCCGCGATACGACGCGCTGTAGATGAAGATCACACTCACCACGGCCAGCGTCACCATCACCACCAAGGTGACCGGGTCGAAGCGGCGAAAAAGGTTGGTGACGCGGTTAATCGGCATGCAACCCCCGATCCGAAATCAGGTTGCCGACTTTGCTGTCGAAGATGCCGGCCAGGATGTGGCCCACGACCGGGGCGACCGTGCCGCCGCCGCTATCGCCATCCTCGAACATCACCGCCAGCGCCACCGTCGGCGCCTCGAACGGCGCAAACGCGATGAACCAGGTCCGCTTGATGCGTCGCCGCTGGCCATCCACCAACTCATCAAATTCCGCAGTGCCGGTCTTGCCGGCCACGGCCACGCCTTCGATGGCGGCGCGACGGCCGGTGCCATCGGGAGCCTGTACCACGGCCAGCATGGCTTGACGGACAAATTCCATCTGCTCCGCCGGCACGCGCACTTGCCGGGCGATCTCAGGACGCCGGTCATGAATCGGGGTCCCGTCCGCTGACGCAATCTTTTGCACCAGGTAGGGCCGCCACACAGTTCCGCGGTTCGCCAAGGCGGCGGTGACGGACGCCATTTGCAGCGGCGTGGTCAGGAGAAAACTCTGGCCCATCGAGAGTTGGGCCGTGTCGCCGTCGAACCAGCTCTCGCGCAGCCGAGCGCGCTTCCAGTCCGGTGTCGGCACCAGGCCGGGCTTCTCGCCTTCGAGATCCAGGCCGGTAACCTGTCCCAGCCCGAACGCGCTCGCCATCTGGGCGATGCGATCCACCTTCGTGGCCATGCCTTTCTGGTAGAACCAGACGTCGCAGGACCAGCGCAGCGCCGCGGCGGCATCGACGTGGCCGTGACCGCGCCGGTTCCAGCAGCCGAAGGAACGGTTCCCGATTTGCAGGCTGCCGGCGCAATCGGAAGCGTCGTGCGTTGCGATACCGGCCCCGAGGATCGCGAGGGTGGTGATCGGCTTGAAGGTTGAGCCGGGAGCGTACCGCGCGCCGATGGCGCGATTGAGCAACGGGCTGCCCGGGTTGCTCAAGATCGGTGCCAGTTCCGCGGCGGACCTGCCCGGCGTGAAAAGGTTTGGGTCAAACATCGGCATCGAACTCATCGCCAGGACCGCCCCCGAACGCGGGTCGAGCACCACTGCCGCGCCGCGCAACTCCTTGCCGGCGGGGAGCGGGGCGCGTTCCATCGCGTTCTCGACAATGTTCTGGATGCGCGCGTCAATCGTCAGCGTCAGCCGGTCGCCGCGTTCGGCGGGTTTGACGCCGATCTCGTTGACGGTGCGGCCGGTGGGGTTGACGCGGATGGAACGTCCGCCGGGCGCGCCGCGCAGGCATTCATCATAGGTCTTCTCGATGCCTTGTTTGCCGATGCTGTCGGGCAGGTAATAGGTGTACTCCTCGTCCTCTTCATCGTTCCCATCCGCCTTGCCGACGAACCCAAGCACGTGGGCGGCGACCATTCCGAGCGGATACTGGCGCACGGGTGTTGCCACCAGGTCAACGCCGGTAACATCGTTGACGCGTTCCTGGAAAGCGGCGACCGCAGCGGGCGGCAGGTCGCGCCAGACCGTCAGGGGCAGGGGACGGCGTCGCCGGTAATGATTGCGCACAGCGCTCTCGCGCAAGGTGACCGGCATCTGCATGGTCTCGGCGAGCACGGCGAGGTTGGAACTGGCGACCTTCCAGATGTCCTGCCGTTTCGTGGCGCGGAGTTGATCGAGCTGGATCACGACATCGTAGCTGGGGCGATTGTTGGCGAGCAGAACGCCATTGCGGTCCACGATCTCGCCGCGGGCCGAGGGGATGCGGATCCGGCGCAGCGACTGTGCTTCCTCGCGGTCGCTGAAGCTGGCGGCCTGCAAGACTTGGAGCCGGAACATCGCGACCAACAGCAGCAAAAGCCCCCCAGCCATGATGCCGGCCAGGATGCCGAGGCGCGGGTTGCTCTCACGGAAGGCAGCGGCAATGATCATGCGCGACGCGTCCTCCAGCGGGCTGCATCGAGCAGTCCAAACATCACCGGTGTGAGCACCAGGCTGATCAGGGCAAGCCAGACCATCTTCAGCACACCATACCGGCTGAAGCCCAGCGTGATCAGCGCGCCGAGGGAGACCGCGACACTGGCCAGCGCGCCGCCGAGCATTTGCATCCAGAAAGCTTCCCGGTCGAAGGCCCGCGTGATGCCGGTCAGCAGCAGGCAGGCTGTCAGATAACCGATCGCCGACAACCCGAACGGCGCGGCGGAAAGTGCGTCCTGCGCCAGGCCAGCCGCCAGCGCGAGTCCCATCGCCCACGAACGGCGGCGAAACGTCAGGGCGCCGTAGGCCACCAAGGCCGGCAGGAATTCCAACCGGATCCCGCCCAACCAGCCCAAGGCCGGCAACCGCGCTTGCAGGGCGGCGAGGAACAGGACGGCGGTGATGAGAATCAGGGCATTCATTCCAGGACCACCATCACTTCTTCGAGGCGACGAAAGTCGGCGGCGGGCTGGACCTCGACGTTTTGGAACATGCCTGATTGCGGGTCGATCTCCGCGTTGAGGACCGTGCCGATCAGGATGCCGCGGGGGAAAACGCCGCCCAGGCCGGACGTGTAAACGGTTTCGTTGGTCTGGAGCACCGCGTCGCGGCTGACGAATGTGAGCACGAGCTTGGGCGTGGTGGAGTTGGCGCCGCTGATCGTGCCGGGTTCGCGCGAAGGTTGCAGCACCGCGCTGGCTTTGCAGGACGGATCGATGAGCAGGAGCACGCGGCTCTCGCCTTGGCTGACGCTGATGGTCTTGCCGATCAAGCCGCTGGCGCTCAGGACCGGTTGGTTGACGCGAACACCATCGGCGTGGCCGCGGTCAATCTGGATGCTCTTCCACCAGTTGGAGGCGTCGCGGCCGATGACGCGCGCGCCGACGGTGCGCCACGGGGCGGCTTGCTTGATGTGGAGCAGGGCGCGGAACTGTTCATTCTCGGCGCGGGTGTGCTGCAGTTCCTCGACTTGGCGGCGCAGGTTGGTGTTGTCGGCGCGCAGTTGCTCGTTTTGTTTGGCGAGCGAACGCGGGGTGCGGATGACGGGAATGAGATCGGCCAGCTGCGCCAACGGGGTGGTGAGACGCACGAACAGTCCGCGGACACGTGCCGACAGGGACGCGGGCTGGCCGAGCAGGATAACCCAGGCCAACACAAACAAGACTGCAATTGTCAAACTCTCTCGCTTCAACCAAACCCAATCTGGCGCCATTCTGCGCAACGGCGTCGCGGGTGTGCGGGGCAGGGCGGCTACGTGGAGTTACGCGCGAGCTTCTCGAGGAAGCCCAGTTCTTGGAGGACGACACCCGTGCCATTGGCCACCGCGCTCAGAGAGTCGTCGGCGACATGCACGGGAAGGCCGGTTTCCTCGGCCAGAAGTTTGTCGATGCCACGGATCATGGCGCCGCCGCCCGCCAGCACGATGCCGCGGTCCACGAGGTCCGCTGAAAGTTCAGCGGGACAACGTTCGAGCGTCATGCGGATGCTCTCGATGATGGTCGAGATGGGTTCTTGCAGCGCTTCGCGGATTTCGTCGGAGGTGACGGTCAAGACCTTGGGCAGTCCGGCCACGAGGTCGCGGCCTTTGACCTCCATGGTGAGCTCGGGTTCGAGCGGGTAGGCCGAGCCGATGTTGATCTTGATGTCTTCCGCCATCCGCGGTCCGATGTCCAAGTTATAGGCGCGTTTCATGTACTGGATGATGGCTTCGTCCAGTTCATCTCCTGCCACACGCACACTGCGGCTGAGCACGATACCGGCCAGGGAAATTATCGCGACCTCGGTCGTGCCGCCGCCAATGTCCACAATCATGTTGCCTGCCGGCTCTTGCACCGGCAACCCAACGCCAATGGCCGCCGCCATCGGTTCTTCAATTAGATAAACGTCGCGCGCCCCTGCGTGCAGGGCGCTGTCCTTGACGGCGCGTTTTTCGACTTCGGTGATGCCCGATGGCACCGCCACGATCACGCGGGGTTTTACCCCCCAGCGACGGTCGTGCACCTTCTGGATGAAGTAGCGCAACATCGCCTCGGTGATCTCGAAGTCGGCAATCACGCCGTCTTTCATGGGACGAATGGCGGTGATGTTGCCTGGCGTCCGGCCCAACATCCGCTTCGCTTCCTCGCCCACTGCCACCACGTGGCTGGTGCCGGTTTGAATGGCGACCACGCTTGGCTCTCGCAATACGATCCCGCGATCCCGGACATAGACAAGGGTGTTCGCGGTGCCTAAATCAATACCGATATCGGTGGAAAAATAGTTGAGAATCTTGCCGAACATCAAATTTGTCGCTTCCCCACAGCGTCTCCTTGACGCACTGGCGCTTCTTTTACTCGGCCAAACGCAACCGGTCAAGCGGCGATTGGGCCGGCGGGGTGCTCATTTGTTGGCGTTCTTCCAGCGGGTGAACACCTTTTCATAGTCTGCGGCCATCTTCTGGTAGTGCTCGGTGGACCAACGCATCTGCTTGAGCTTGCTCAGCGCAAAGTCCGGGAACCTCTGGAAGGCGCTCTCGGCCATCTGCAACGAGGAGGCCACCCGGCCGCTGCGAACATCGACCCCTTCACGGGCGGCCTCGGCGGCCAGCTTCAGGCTCTGGCCAAAATTCGCGATCAAGTTGGCGTACTGGACGTCGCTGTAGGCGGTGGAATCACTGCTGCGGCGCGTGGCGGTGAAGCTCACCAACTGATCCCACTGCCGGTTCCGCAGGTACTGCGTCAGCGCCGCGCTGTCTTTGAGGAACTGGTCAAAATCGCGCATCGTCGCGGACTCCAGATGAAACTGCTGGAGCGAGATCGGCACCCACTTCACTTCGTCGAGGCGCACACCGAAACGGCGCGGCTTCTCGAACGGCGTCCCGGCGGTCACCCAGTTGGTGAAACCCGCCTTGGCCACGAACGTGGCGATGCCGACCACTTTGCCGGCCTCATTCAGGATCGGGCTGCCGCTGTTGCCGCTGACGAACTGGGCATCGACCTCGACGACATTCGGGCCGAGCCCCTGCACCTTGCCGGTGAGCTTCGTGATGGTGTTCATGCCCTGGCTGTTGCCGAGAACGGTGATCGGGTCGCCAATGGCCGGTAACTTCTCTGCCGGCTCCAGCGTCGCCGGCGCCGCCCCAATCTGGATGCGCGCCAGATCGCGGTCGTGCGCCAGTTCCAGTCGTTGCCCGGTCAGCTGTTTCTGTTGGAGCGTTGTGAAGGTGTAGCGACGCGCGCCTTCAAGGACATGGGTGTTGGTGACGATGTAATTGGTGCCGCCCAGCGTGCACACAAACCCGGTCCCGCGGCCGGTATCAGTGGTGATCAAGACAATGGCGTCGGTGGCATCGGCGGCGCGCAGCCCCGAAGATGTCATCCACATGGTCAGCAGCAGAATTGTCGCTCGTCGCAGAGTGATCACAGCGGCATTATAGCCAGCGGTTCCCGCGCATCAACTCTCCACTCGCAGGGCAGGGCAGACGCATCACTGGGGTGCGGGGGTGTGTTTCTGTAAGTAGGCCGGGCGGACCGGTTTACGACGAAAACTTTTGGCTTCCGGAAAGCGCGCCGATTTGCTTGAACATTGGGATGCCAAACAGCCTGCAACAAGTCTTCGGCGCGGTCACTGACCCGCGTCGCAATCACACCAAGGAGCATGCACTGCTCGACATTCTCCTGATCGCCGTCTGCGCGCCAAACTCGACTGGCTGCGCACTTTCCTGACGCTGGCCAACGGCATCCCCTCGCCCGACACCTTTCGCCGCGTCTTCAGCCTGCTGGACCCGCAAGAGTTTGCCACCGCCTTCCTGAACTGGACCCAGAGTGATGCGCGACTGCCATTGGACTTCCCTGAATTTCTTTCGGGAACAGCCGATCAAGGATTTTGCCACGGTGGAAGGCGCCATCAAGGAGGTGTTCGCCAGCTACTTGCCCGTCGTCGGCAATCCCATGCTCGGTGACGTCATCATGTTCATGCGTCCCGACGGTGTGGCCGTTCATTCCTGCGTGTATGTGGCCGACGATATCGTTTTCACCAAGAACGGTCGCACCTGGGCCGCGCCGTGGATTCTGACCACGTTGCCGGATGTGCTCGCCACGTATCCCAGCAGCATCCCGCTCACGTTGCGCTATTACCGGCTCAAGGAAGTTCCCGAATAAACAGGCGCCGAGCCGGGAGGCCGGTCAACGCTTCAGCAGCAGCGGGAGGTTGTCGAGGCAGAATTGGGACCAGGTTTCCATCTGGTCGCGACGGGCTTGGAGTTGTGCGATGGGGAGAAACTCGACTTGCGTGATCACCTGTTCGTTCTTCTTCACTTCCTCCAGGGAACGAAACATGACGTGGACGATCCCAAAATGCACGCGGCCCACCTCGGTGGTGTCATCGTTGATGAGACCGACGGGCCGGGCGTCGAAGGAACCTTGGATCGTGAGTTCCTCACGAACTTCACGGGCAACGGCGTCCGCGAACGCCTCGTGGTCGGTCACGAAAAGGGAATGGTCTTCGTCGTTGATGTGCCCCCCGATGCCGATGGAACCTTTGGCAACCAGTCGTTGCTCACCGGCTTTCTTGCCCCGCACATAATGGAGAATGTGGGTGCCATCGGTGATGACGACATACGGGATGATCTGTTTGTAGCGGGGGTCCGCCTCCGCTTGCGAACGCGGGAGGAAACTGTTGTTTTTGCGGTCGAGCAGGGCCGGCAGGTAGTGGTCCACCGTCGCGCAGAACCCTTGAAACACGCCCAGCCGCTCGAGAAGCGCCCGGGGAAAGACCAAAACATTTTCCTCGCTCATAGGCGGGCACTATCCGAGATGGCTGCTGAAAAATCACGGCTTTTCTATTAAGCTGCCGCCCATGAGGTGGCTCCATGGCCAAGTTTGATGTCGGCGCGCGAAAAACGCGGCCCTTGCGCGACGCCCGATTGACGGCGGTCAACTTTGTGACCGACGCGGTCAATCGGACGTTGGATTTGAGCGAAATTGCCGACAACGCCCTGCACGCCATCCTGGCGGTCAGCCGGCTGGATGCCGGGGCGATGTATCGCTGGCAGGAAGGAGAGGCGCAGCTGCGGCTGTTTGCCTGGCGCGGGTTGTCGGAGGCATTCGTGCGGCAGGCAACCGTGATCCGACGCGGCGAGGATGCGTTGATTGACGCCGTCCTGGAAGGCGAGACCCGGTTGGTGGATGATTTCCAGGTTTCCCCCGGCAAAGGACGCGAGCCCGCGCAGGCGGGGTTTCGGGCGGCCATCCTGTGCCCGGTATGGGCGCAAGGGACCACCGTGGGTTTGCTGGCGTTGGGACGTTACCGGGCGCGGCCATTCGAGAGCGCCGACGTCGATTTGATCGAGGTCATCTCGAACCAGATTGGCATCGCCACCGTGAAGGCGCAGTTGCTCAGGGATCTGGAGCGCAAGAACGGGCTGCTGGAGCTGTTGATCGAGGAGGCGCATCACCGGATTAAAAACAATCTCCAGATGATCTCGGGGTTGCTGCAACTCGAATTGACCGAGGCGCAGGCGGCCGGTTACGCCGACCGGCTGCATCATGCCATTTCACGGATCCAAGCCATCGCCCAAGTCCATCACCTGTTGAGCCAGGAAATGCCCGAGAAAGTGGATGCCAACGTGCTCATCACCAAGATTGTGAACACGCTGGCCACTTCCTTGCCCACCGGCGGCGGTCCGCAGTTGGTGCTCAACCTCGAGCATCTCTGGGTCGATGCCGATCAGGCCGTGGCCCTCGCCTTGATTGTCAACGAGCTGGTGGCCAATGCGCTGCTGCACGGGACGCCGCCGGCGGAACAACCATTGAGCGTGACGGTGACCTGCCAATCTGTGGACGCCAACCTTGCGGTCATTGTTTCCGACAACGGCGGCGGGATACCGGCAAACGTCCCCGCGCGCCCCGATGGCGGCCAAGGCATGAAGATCGTCACGCAATTGGCCCAGATCAACCTGCGCGGCGAGCTGGTCGTGGCCAACCACGAAGGCGGTGTGCGCACCACCTTGCGTTTCCCGCGCTCACGGCAGGCCGAACGCCTCGTTCGCTAGCCCGAGCACGGGATTGACTTTGCGGGACGCGAGTTTACTATTTCGCGCGACAAGGCGAACCAATGAAATCTTTGCGAGTGATCATAGCTGACGACGATGGCGTGACGTTGATGGTGTTGCGCAAGACGCTCACGGAAATGGGCCATGAAGTTGTTGGCGAAGCCGGTGACGGTGAACAGGCCGTGACCTTGGTGCGCGACCTGAAGCCGGACCTGGCTGTCTTGGATATTCGCATGCCCAAGATGGACGGGCTGTCTGCTTGCCGGGCAATCCAAGGCGTGAGTGCAACCCCCATCATCATGTTAAGCGCCCATTCCGAGGCCGGTCTTGGCAGTGAGGCCTCCAACGCCGGCGCCGATGCCTACCTCGTCAAGCCCTTCACCGCCGCCCAACTTTCACCGGCCATCGAACTGGCGCTGGCCAACAAGCAGAAATTCCAGCAGATCAACGAAGCCCTCGAGACCCGCAAACTTGTCGAACGCGCCAAGGGCATCCTCATGCGTCAGACGGGGTTCGACGAGGAAGCTGCCTACCTCAAATTGCAGAAGACCGCCCGCAATGAAAACCGCAAGCTCGCCGATGTGGCGCGCGCGGTGATCCTGGCGGACCAGGTCCGCCGCGATGTGCCGCGGCCGTCGGCGCCACCCCACGGTGGCAAGGCTTAGGGACCCACCACCAAAGCACAGCAAATCACGAATTGGAGAGTCATGGAGAACGTTGCCATTATCGGTTCTGGATGCGCGGGCTGGACCGCCGCGCTGTACACCGCCCGGGCCAACCTCAAACCGGTCATCTTCACCGGCGCGCAACCGGGCGGGCTGTTGACGACCACCAGCATTGTCGAGAACTATCCCGGCTTCCCCGAGGGGATTGACGGTACCGAGTTGATGATGCGGATGCAGAAGCAGGCTGAGCGTTTCGGCGCCAAGACAGAGTACGGGACGCGGCTGACCAAAGTCGATTTCAGCCAGCGCCCGTTCCAGCTTTGGGCCGATGACGAACTGATCGAGGCGAAATCCGTCATCATCGCCGTCGGCGCGTCGCACCGGCATCTCGGCTTGAGCAGCGAAGAGTTGCTGGAGCGCAAAGGCGTCACCTACTGCGCGACCTGCGATGGGGCGTTGCCGATGTTCCGCAACCAGCCGCTCGTGGTCGTGGGTGGCGGCGATTCTGCCTGCGAAGAAGCACATTACCTGACACATTTCGCTTCGAAGGTTTACCTCGTGCATCGCCGCGATGAACTGCGTGCCTCCAAGATCATGGCCGACCGCGTCCTGCACCACCCCAAGATTGCGCCCGTCTGGGACTCGGCGATTGAAGAGATCCACGACGTGAAGCAGGACAAGGTGACCGGCGTTCGCCTCCGTAATCTCAAGACAAACGGCACCTCGGAGATCGCCTGTGCCGGTGTGTTCATCGCCATCGGCCACGTGCCCAGCACCCAGCTCTTTGCCGGTCAGATTGAGATGGACCCGGACGGCTACGTGCTTTGCCGAAAAGGCATGTACACAAGCGTACCGGGCGTCTTCGCCGCCGGTGATTGTGTGGATCGAACCTGGCGGCAGGCCATCACCGCCGCGGGGACGGGTTGTGCCGCCGCCATCGACTGCGAACGCTGGCTTGCCGCCCTGTAAACCGCGTCAGCTGGCGGGCGTCTCTTCGGCCTCGGCAAGAACCTTGATGAAGGATGCCGCGTCGGGGGCGTCGAGCAACTGCTGGCGCAAGTCGTCGCGTCGCAGCAGGCGGGCGAGGTTGCCCACCACGCGCAGGTAATCGGTGACCATCTGCTTGGGCGTCCCGATCAGAAAGATCAAGCGGACCGGGCTTTGATTTTTGCCGTCGAAATCCACGCCTTCGGCACAACGTCCCACGGCGATCAAGATCTGGCTGCATTGCTCCGTGCGGGCATGAGGAATGGCAATGTCGTGTCCGAGCGCGGTGTTGCTGACGCGTTCGCGCTCCAGCACTTCGCGGTAAAACGCTTCGAAGTTGGCGATGCCGCTGGTCGGCACCAACAGTTCGGCGACTTCGCGCAACGCGGCGTTTTTCTGTTTCGCCTGCAAATTCAGCTTGATCGCTTCCGGGCGCAACAGAGCCGCCAGACGGTGTGGTACCGAGTTAGACATGAGAACCGCTCCATTTCATTTTTTGACGCAACACTTCAAAGTAAGCATGGCCGCGTGGGGTCACGAGTTTGACCAGCCGCGGACCGCCGCGAACTTCCAATTTATCGCCGACTTGCATCGGCATCTGAACTTGCCCGTCCATCGTCAGCACCAATTCACCCGCCGCACTGAGCACTTGGCAGCCAACCGTGGACTTCTCATCCACCACCAGCGACCGGTTGCTCAACACATGCGGGCAGATCGGCGTCAACACGCAGGCGCGGGCGGTCGGCAACAAAATCGGCCCGCCGGCGCTCATCGAATACGCCGTCGAGCCGGTGGCCGTGGCAAAAATCATGCCGTCGCAGGTGTAATCTGTCAACAACTCACCCTCAATCGAGAGACGCAACCGCACGATTCTGGAGAAAGCGCTGCGTGAAATGACGGCGTCATTGAGGGCGTGATGTGTGGCCAGCTGTTTGCCGCGACGAATCAACGTTGCGCTCAACGTGTGGCGGGTGCTGGTCGCGTAGGCACCCTGGAGTATCTGGTCGGTGACCTTGCGCAACTCGTCGCTGCGCACGCTCGTCAGAAAGCCGAGGCTGCCGAGATTGACGCCCAGAATCGGCGTGGGAACGCCTTCCAGTTCGCGCGCGACCCGCAGGATCGTGCCGTCGCCGCCCAGGACGAAAATCAGGTCAGCTTCCGGGCCGATCTGGGGGATGCCGAGGCGTTGGGGACCGCGCCCCGGGTTTTCCATCAGCACCCGGACGCCGTGCTCCCCAAGCGTCTGGAGCAGTTCCGTCGAGCGTTCACGCGCCAGTGGCTTGTCGTGATTGACCGCGACGCCAATGATTGTTGGTTTCCTGAATCTCACGGCTTAGTCAATACGATGAGAAATTCCTTGTTGCCTGCCGGCCCGAGCAGGGGTGAATCGATCAGCCCTACCAGACGCAAGCCGAGGTCCACGGTGGCAAACTTCGTCACCTCGAGTTTTACTCGCTCATGGACGGCAGAATCTCGCACAACGCCGCCTTTTTTGACATCTTTTTTCCCGGCCTCAAACTGCGGTTTGATGAGCCCCACGAGCCAGCCACCCGGCTTGAGCAGACTGGCTGCGGCCGGCAGGACCTTGGTCAGGGCAATGAATGAGACATCAATGGTCACCACATCGGCCTGCTCGCCGATCGTGGTGGTGGAGACCTGGCGTGCGTTGAGTTCGTCGTGCACCACCACACGCCCATCCTGGCGCAACTTCCAATCGAGCTGGCCTTTGCCGACGTCCACGGCATGGACGCGTTGTGCGCCGTGCTGGAGCAGACAATCCGTGAAGCCCCCCGTGGAGGCGCCCAGATCGACGCACACCGCGGCCTGGCAGGGAACGGGGAAAGTTGTCAGAACAGCTTCCAGCTTGTGGCCGCCGCGGCTGACGAATTTCTCCGGTGATTCCACCGTGATCGTTGTCGCGGGCGTGACTTGTTCGCTGGCTTTGCGCGCCACCTGACCGGCCACGCGCACGGCACCGGCCAAGATGAGGCGCTGTGCTTTCTCGCGGCTGGGCGCCAGCCCAAGCGCCACTAACCGGATATCAAGCCGCTCCCGCATTGGCCGGGGTCACGACGCGAAACAAAGGCCCAACCGCCTTGCGCTGCACATCGCCAAGCAGCGTCTTGACTTTCTCCACCGCGGTGGCGGAGTTCAGGCCGTATTTGTCCTGCAATTCCTTGTTGGTGCTGGCGTGCTCAATGAACTGGTCGGGCCAACCGACCCGTGCGACCGGGGTGTCGATGCGCAGGTCGGAAAGTGTTTCGACCACCACCGACCCGAAGCCGCCCATGAGGACGTGGTCTTCGATGGTGCAGATGACCTTGGTCATGCGGGCGTATTTCTCGATCAGTTCGCGGTCCACCGGCTTGGCAAAGCGCGCGTTGATCAAGGCGACCGACAGCTTCTCGGCTTCGAGTTTCGCCACGGTCTCGCGGGCGATCTTCTGCACCGCGCCGTAGAAGATGACCGCGACGTCGGTGCCGTGCTGAAGCACCTCGGCTTTGCCGACGGGCAATACGGCCGGTTGCTTCTTGATTGGCACGCCCTCGCCTGCGCCGCGTGGATAGCGGATCAGGATCGGGCCGTGATGTTGAAGCGCGGTCCAGAGCATGTCCACCAACTCATCTTCATCCTTGGGCGCCATCAGCGTCGCGGTTGGAATACATCGCCCGTAGGAGATGTCGAACACGCCATGGTGGGTCGGACCGTCATTGGCGCTCAGGCCGCCGCGATCCATGCAAAACACCACATCGAGGTTTTGCAGCGCCACATCGTGAATGATGCAGTCATACGCCCGCTGCAGGAAGGTGGAATAGATCGCACAGACTGGCTTGAAGCCCATCGAGGCCATGCCGGCCGCGAAGATGACCGCATGTTCCTCGGCGATGCCGACATCGAAGTACCGGTCGGGCCGCACGGCCTGCAACTTGCCCATGCTCGTGCCGCTGGGCATGGCCGCCGTGATGCCGACCACCTTGCTGTTGAGTTCGCTGAAGCGCACCATCGCCTCGCCGAACACATCCTGGTAGTTCGGGGCGCCGCTCGTCTTGGCCGGTGGCAACCCCGTCTCCACATCAAACGCCGCGCAGCCATGAAAATTCTGCGGGTCAGCCATCGCGGGCTTGTACCCCTTGCCCTTGACGGTCTTGACGTGCAGCAGCAGGGGATAGTCCTGCGCCTTGGCGAACTCCAGCATCTCAATCATCTTCGGCAGGTTGTGGCCATCCACGGGGCCGAGATAGCGCAGGCCAAACTCCTCAAACATCACGCTTGGCACCAGCACGCTCTTGACCGCTTCGGCGACCTTGTGCTCGATGCGCACCACATCGGGCCCGAGCCGCTTCATCAGGCCCTCGACCTTCTGTTGCACGGCGGCATAACGCGGATTGGTCACGATCCGGTTGAGATACTCGCTGAGCGCGCCCACGTTGCGGGCGATGCTCCACTCGTTGTCATTGAGAATGACGATCAAACGCCGCGTGTGATTCTTGATGTTGTTGAGCGCTTCGAGCGTGACGCCATTGGTCAACGCCGCATCGCCCATCACGCACACGACATGATCGCTGCTGTTGTTCTTGTCGCGCGCCGCCGCCATGCCCAGCGCCGCCGACAAGGCCGTGCCGGCATGCCCGGCGCCGAAGCAATCATGCGGGCTCTCCGCCCGGTTCGCGAACCCCATCGGGCCGCCCGTCTGGCGGATCTTGGCAAAGTTCTGCCGCCGCCCCGTCACCAGCTTGTGGATGTAGACCTGGTGGCTCACGTCCCACACGAAACGGTCCTGCGGGGAGTTGAAGACACGATGCAACGCGAGCGTCATCTCGACAACCCCGAGGTTCGGGCCGAGATGGCCGCCTGTCTTGCTCAGGACGGTGATCAACTCCTCGCGAATCTCCTGCGCCAACGTCGTCAATTGTTCCAGCGTCAGCAGCTTCACGTCTGCTGGCGAATTGATCATATCAAGATAACGGCCCATGTAATCTCCTTCAGGGTGGGGGCTCAGAGCAGACGGCCCTCAGCGGACGTCTCTGCCGTGCCGGCTTCGGCGGCTTCGGTGGTGGGCGCGAATGGCTTCAACTCCACCTCACCGTTGCTCTTTTGGGTCAACAACTCGATCTTCTTCTCCGCTTCATCCAGTTTCACACTGCAAAACCGCACCAACCCGGTGCCTTCCTCATACTTCTTCAGCACTTCCTCCAAGGGCAGTTCCGCGCCTTCCATGTCCGCGACGATCTGCTCCAGCCGCTGGATGGCTTGCTCAAAACTCAGCCCACACTCCGGGCCCGGGTTGTTATTCTTCCTGGTCCTCATTCATCAAAACCGCCGCGGACGATACACAATCCCCCCGGCGCTAGCAAGCTGCCTGATTGGGTGTGTTGCCGCACGGCTTTGCTCGCGCCTGGTCGTGGCAGGGCTGGACCGCCGGGCCCAGCCGCAGCCGGTAGGAATGTCAGGAATGCGGCGCGCCCCACCTTCCGCCATCGTGTGCCGCTGCGTCACCGGGAGAACAAGTCGGGCGTCTGCGGCGCAAGCTCGGCGGCGAGCGAACGGAACCCGAAGCTGGTGTAAAGCGCGCGTAAACGGTCCTCATCCTCTTTCTGGACTCGGAGTTGCGCCAACGCCGGCATTCCCGGCACCTCGCAATTCAGTTTCACCAGCGACCGGTTCAGCTTGATCTGCTCCGCGGCAACCAGCAACGTCTCCCGCAGTCTGGGCTTCGGGATCTGCGCCGCCGCCGCCAGCACCGCCTCGGCTGTTCCAAACTGTTGGAGAAGCGCGGTCGCCGTCAATTTCCCGATGCCGGCAACCCCGGGGATATTGTCCACCGCGTCGCCAATCAGGCTGAAGTAATCCACCATCTGGCACGGTTCGAGGCCGTAGCAATCCTTGACCCCGGTCGGATCGACGATGGCCGGTTCCTTGCCGTTGGCCCGCAGCAGTCGAATCCGGGGGCTGACGAGCTGCATGAAATCCTTGTCGCCACTGGCGATCAACACATCCACGCCCTGAGCTTCCGCCTGTTTGGCCAGCGTGGCGATGATGTCGTCCGCCTCCTCGCCTTCGCGTTCGACGACGGCGATGCGCAGTCCCGTCAACACTTCGCGGATCGCCGGCAGCTGTTTTTCCAGATCGGTCGGGGTCGGCGCCCGCTGTTCCTTGTAGCTGGGCAAGATATCGAGTCGCTGCTGCGGCGCCCCCAGATCATAGACCACGGCAGCGTGCGTGGGCCGCTGCTCCGCCATCAGTTTGCGCAACATCTTGGTGAACCCGAAGATCGCATTGACCGGCTGGCCGTCCGGGCCGTTCAGTGACCGGATGGCGTAGAACGCCCGATAGATCATCGAGTACGCGTCCACCAGCA
>JBFZFE010000047.1:0-3182 GCA_041306525.1 Verrucomicrobiota bacterium
CTGACGTTGTTGGGCCGCCGGCTTGCTGCCGGTAAACGGCGCCTCCAGAAACGCGGCCCCGGTCGCCTCGACTTGCCGGGCAAACTCCTTGCTGGCCAGCGGCGAAATGGTGCTGGATTGGATGATGGTCTGTCCCGGCCGCAACGCGGGCTTGATCTGGTCAAGGACACTCTGCACGGCGGGCGGGTCAGCAACGACGATGATGAGAAACTCCGCGCCGTGGGCGGCCCGGGCGGCGTCTGCCTCAAACCACGGCAACTCGGGCTTGGGCGTGCGGTTCCAGCCCCGCACCTCATGCCCATCCGTGAGCAGGTTCTCCGCCCAAACACGTCCGATAATCCCGAGTCCGAAAACGCTGATCTTCATGCGCGCAAGGATAATGATAGAGTGCTGGCGATGAAAGTTTTAATCGGCACGGCCGGCTGGAGCTATCCCGATTGGGAAGGGGCGGTGTTTGGGGCGAAGGCCAATGCGACCGACCGGCTGCGTGGCGTGGCGGAGTACTTGGATTGCGTCGAGGTGGACAGCACGTTTTACCGGCCGCCGTCGGCGAAGGTGACTGCCGGCTGGGCGCAACGAACGCGTGACTTGCCGGATTTCCGCTTTCTGGCCAAGGCCTGGCAGCGCTTCACCCATCAGCGCGACCGTGCCTGGTCACCGGCGGAGTTCGCGTTCTACGCTGATGGCCTGCAGCCATTGCGCGAAGCCGGCAAGCTCGATGCGGTGCTGTTCCAGTTCCCGTGGTCGTTTCGCAACGAGCCAACAAGCTTGGACTGGCTCGCGCGTGTCGCGGAAACGTTTGCCGGCTGGCCTGTCGCCATCGAGTTCCGTCACGATTCCTGGGATGCCGGGGCGACACGCCATTGGCTGCGCGAACGCGGCCTGATCTACTGCAACGTTGACCAGCCGCTCTTGAACCATTGCCTGGGCCCGAGCGCACACGCCACCAACCCGGTCGGCTACTTTCGTTGTCATGGACGCAATGCCGCGAACTGGTTCCTCGAAAAGCAGGATACCTACGGCGGCCGGTACGATTACCTCTACAATGCCGCCGAGGTCGCCGAACTCTGGGAGCACATCCGTCAACTCGCCGCCCGCACCGAGAAAACATTCGTGATCCTGAATAATCACAAGGACGGCAAGGCGTTTGCCAACGCGCTCCAGCTCAAGCTCCAAGCCGAACCGGCGGCGACGGTCAAAGCGCCGCTCGGCGTGATCGAACGTTTCCCCGCGTTGCGCGGACAGGTGAGACCGGTCGGCGAACAGCAACTCGACCTAATCTGATGTTGCAAAGCGGCCCGGCAGCTTTTAGCTTGGCTGCACAATGGACAGGGGAGAGTGGCGACGATGGTAAAGCGAATCCTGGTGCCGACGCAGCTGAACGCGGCATCCAATTACGTCTTTCAGTGGGCGACGACGATTGCGCAGGCCTTCGAGAGCAAGCTGTACCTGCTCAACGTCATGCCGCCCTCGGCGATGAAAGGCCCCGAGATCCTGGAAGACTTTCCCCACCTCAACGAGTTTTTCCCTGTCGATCGCGATCTGGGCTTCAACCCGCCGTTGGCTGCCGAGGTGCCCGTCTCCAAGCTCTTCGTGTACGACCGCGACGAGGGGCGCATCATCCTGCGGTATGCCGCCGAAAAGAAAGCCGACCTCATCTGTCTTTCCGCCACCAGCAAACGCGTTGAATTGACCTGGTGGTCAGCCGGCAAGACCGTGGAGCAAATCATCCGCGATGCCCAGTGTTCGGTGCTTTGTGTCCGCGGCAAGCGCGTTGACCTCAAGAACTGGAAGCGACCGCGTTTCCGGCACGTGCTCCTGCTCGCGGAAATGGACGGGGAAGGCGCCACCTTGCTCAACCGGGTGTTGCCCTGGACGGAGCGTTTCCAGAGCGTCCTGCACGTGTTCCCGTTGCTCAGCGAGAAAAAGGAGTCGGGCGAACAGACTGCCTTGCGCGAGTTGTGCCAGATCGAGAAGGCGCACACCAACGTCCTGTTCTTCTCGGAACCCAAGAACCGGATGCAAAACCTGCTGAACTTCGTCGCGGATACGCCCGTGGATTTGATCGTCATGACACCGCGCACCCGCGCCAAATTCTCCAACCGGCTGCTCAGCGACATCTTCATCCAGATCCTGCGCCGCGCGAGCTGCCCCGTCCTGCTACTGCGCTAACAACGCCTTCACGGCTCGCCGGTGAGCGGCGGGCATTGGTAAGTGCCGCAGCTGACGGCGCGAGATCCATTCTGCTTTGGAGTGCGCCAGCTTGCTCGCGCTTTGCTTTGGCCTGCTGCACGGAAAAGCGCCAGCAAGCTGGCGCACTCCAAACACGCGCAGTGTGATCCGCCGGTTCATGATCGTGTGCTTTACTTCGAGCAATGGCGTGCCGATTGCCTCGGCGTCCGGTAACTCCCACATGCCGGCAAGCAGGCCGGTAGGCGGACGTTGCCGGAGCAGGACGTGGCCGTCGCGCTGAATCCATGCGACGTCTTGAATCACCGCGCACATCTTCGCGGGCTTGCCGCGATTGGGTAATGAGTCCTGCTTACCGGTTGCATTGGCGACACACACCTTGGCGAGCGGACATTGCCGGCAATCGGGGTTGCCGGGGACACAGACCAAAGCGCCGAGTTCCATCAGCGATTCATTGAATTCGCCACAACGCTCGGCCGGTAAGAGCGTCTCAGCGAGCGCCCAGAGCTGTTTCAGCGTGGCCGGTAACTTCACGTTCGCGGTGATGCCAAAAACTCGCGCAAACACGCGGGCGACGTTGCCATCCACCAACGGCACGCGCCGGTCGAACGCGATGCTCGCGATCGCCCCCGCCGTGTACGGACCGATGCCGGGAAGTTCGAGCAAGTTCGCGAATCCCTCGCGCGCCACGATTTGCGCGGCGCGATGTAGATTGCGGGCGCGGCTGTAGTAGCCGAGACCTTCCCACAGCTTGAGCACGCGTTCCGGCCTGGCACGGGCGAGATCGGCGGCGGTCGGGAACGCCTTGAGCCAGCGCTCGTAGTACGAGATGACCGTCTCGACGCGAGTTTGCTGGAGCATGATTTCGCTGACCCAAATGGCATAGGGGTCGCGCGTTCGTCGCCACGGCAGATCGCGTTTGTGACGCCGAAACCAGCGCGGCAGCGCACGGTGAAATGCGTTGACCGTGACCGGCGGCATGTGGAATGGTT
>JBFZFE010000048.1:0-3225 GCA_041306525.1 Verrucomicrobiota bacterium
GTCGAGAACGGCGGTGTCGCGGGTCAACGGCATTACCAGCGGCACGCCCCCGGCTTGTTCGACGGCCTGCGTGTAGGACAACCCGCAAAAACAGCCGCGACCGTCGGTGCGTTCCACGACAATTGCTTCCGGCGTGATGCCGATGAGGGGCTTGCAGTTCACGTGACGAGTTCTAATGGCGGCGGATGCAGATTGCACGCCGGAAGGTGGCGATGCTATCAAGAGGGCATGACTCCCCTGCGCATCCAAGCCACGCGCTTAGGCCGCTTGAACCGCACTCTCCATTTGTTGGTGGTAACACTGCGGTTACCGTTCCCGCCAGTGGGCGGATTGAGTCTGCGGACGTGGCATTTCGTACGCGCCTTGGCGGCGAAACATCGCGTCACCGTTTGTGGCTTTACCTACGGCGAGGCAATCATCCCCCCGGAGTTTCCCGTTGAGATCGTGCCGGTACCGTACACCTCGCCACTGTTGTACGAGAAAATGCAGTCTGCCGATCCTGACGTTTCCTGCCACGCTTACGAGCAACTGGCCACCGGCACCGACGAGCCGTGGTCGGCCAGCTACTTTGACTGTCCGGCGTTTGGCAAACGGTTGGGCGAACTCGCGACGCATGCGGACGTGGCGGTGATTGTTGGCAGCTCGATGGGGCGATTTCTCCCGTATCTGCCGGCCAGCTTGGCCAAGACGCTCGATTTCCCGGATGTTTACACCTCCATGGTGGAACGCGACTCGAAACCGCAGTCCACGGTTGAAATCGAGCGCGTCCGGCGGTTTGAGCAACGCGTGGCGACAGGTTGTGTCCGGCGGGTGGTGTGTTCCTCGCTGGAACGCGTTCGTGCCCGTGAAGCGCTGGGGTTGACGGACGTGGACGTGGTGTCGAACGGCGTGGACACGAAGCAGTTTCAGCCGTTTGCGGAACCGCCGGTGCCCGGCAATCTGTTGTTCGTGGGCGCGATGCACTACCAGCCAAACGCGGCAGCGGCGGAGTACTTCGTGCGCGATATTCTCCCGTTGGTTCGCCGTGACAATCCCGAGGCACGATTGCATATCGTCGGTGACAGTCCACCGGCTGGCGTGCGGGCCTTGGCCAGCGACGCGGTGGTGGTGCACGGATTTGTGCCTGATGTCCGGCCATTCTACCGGGAGGCTGCCGTGGTGGTGGCGCCCTTGCTCGTGGGAGGCGGGACCCGCCTAAAACTCTTGGAGGCGGCGGCGTGCGGCAAGGCCGTTGTTTCAACGACACTCGGTGCGGAAGGTTTGGATTTCACTTCTGGCCGCGACATCCTCTTGGCGGACACGCCGGTAACCTTCGCCGCCGCCGTGAGCAAGTTGTTACGCGAGCCCACCTCCTTGAGTGCCGCCGCGCGCCGGACAGCGGAACGCTACGAGTGGTCCGACTTTGCGGCGCAGTTCTGTGGCGTCGTGGAACAGGCCGCGCAGATTTCTGCGTAAAGGTCGCAGTATTGGCGCGCCACGGCCGGCAAATCAAACCGCGCCGCCACGCGGTGCCGGACCGTTGCTCGTTCCAAGTGCCGGGCTTGTTGCACCAAACCCGCCAGCGCGGTTTCGTCGTTGGTGAGGTAGCCGGTGACGCCTGGTTCCACGATTTCCGGCAGGGCGCCGTTGGCCAGCGTGACGACCGGCGTGCCGCACGCCATCGCTTCCACAGTGACCAGCCCGAACGATTCCGCTCCCCGGAATGGCAACACCGCGCAGGCAGCCCGACCGAACAACTCGTTCCGCTGGTCGCGGTTGACGGTACCGATGTAGCGGATGCGGTCGTTGAGATGGGGCTCAATCTCGGCGTTGTAGTAATCGGATTCGATGATCGGCCCGGCCAGTGTGAGCGATTCTCCCAAGACCTGGGCGACTTTGATGGCAAGGTCCGGTCCCTTGGCTCGCTCGATCCGTCCCAAGAAGACCAGGCCGGTACCGGGATTCGGCTGGAAGCGGAACTGAGTCACGTCAATGCCATTGGGGACGACCCGGCAGCGCGTCGCGCCGTTACGCTGGAACTTGCGCGCCTGAAATTTACTGACCGTCGAGTACCAGTAGTCGGGGTGTTGGCGGACGAACCATTCGAGGTCCTCCCAAACCGGTGTGTGGTAGGTGTGCAACACTCGGCCCCGCAATGCCGGCACCGACGAGAGCCAGAACCCGCGTTCACCGATATGAGAGTGCACCAGATCGAAGTCGCTCGCGCATTCCACCGCCAACGCGAGTTGGTGAGTCTCGTAAAACGCGCAGTCAAATGCCTGCTTCGCCCCCATCAACGTGAATAGATTGGTTTCGACTGCCGGCACCAGCATCGCCACCGAGTGCGAGTCACCAGTGGCGATGAGTGTGTTTTGACAACCGAGGTCCGTCAGCGTCTGCATCAGACCAGCCAGCAAAGTCTCCCGTCCCCCGGCCGCATCGGCGGCGACCGGAAACCATAACGGCGCGAGATGGAGCACCTTCATCGGGCGATTTCCTCCAGCATCCGGCTCAGTACCAGACGAGCGTCAAAGCACTGCTCGGCAATCCGCCGGGCTGCCGCACAGTGGCCGGCATAGTCCGCGTTGACCGCCGCGATACCGGCCCCCGCTTGCTCGGGCGTCGTAAACGCCAGCAGACCCTTGCCGGCAGGATAGGACTTGCTCCAGCCGGTATCCTGCAACACGCACGGACGGCCCAGCGCGAGATAACACGCGCTGCGGCAACTAAACCAGCCGCTGCGGCTTTTCACGTAGCCTTCCTTCGCGATGCTCCATTCGGCTTTCGAGCGGCGCAGGTACTCCCGGTACTTCCACGGGTCCGGTAAATGGACGTCCGGTTCAATGATGTTCCAGCCGTTTTGTTGAAGGCGTTCGGTGGGCCGCTTGTGACCAGGCCCTTTGCCGCAGGCGATCTCGAACTTCTGCGCCGCATCTGCCGGCAAGGTCATGAACTTCTCGAACTCCACGTCCTTCTGCCCCCACGTCTCGCCCGCGTACTCGCAGGGCTTGTAAGAAGTCCAGTTCATGACCGTCGTGAACACATCGCGGGGCGCTTCGGTGGCGGCGGGGAACCAGTCCAACACCACCGGCTGGCGTGTCGGTCGCCAGTGGAAACCCGCCTGTGGCACACGACAGTCAGCGCCGTTGATGTTCTCGGCAAAGGTAAAATGAAAATCGTGGGCGCGGACGCGGGCAAGCACCTCGGCGTTGGCGGCGAGCAGTCCGACCTGGGTGAACATCGGAT
>JBFZFE010000049.1:0-3243 GCA_041306525.1 Verrucomicrobiota bacterium
GCGAATCCAACCGGCTGTCCCGCCAAAAGGTGTGAAGGATCTGGCTCGCCTCAGGCCGGCTCGATGGAAGGTCGGCCACCCGCGCCTGCCGCATAGCCCTGCACGCTGCGGAGAGCTGGCCGGCCACGGCAGCCGTAACAGTTTAGTGAAAAGGGAAGGTGGTCAGGAGGTGTCCGGGGTTTTTGGGTAGAGGGCGGCTTTGGCCTGGAGGGGTTGATCACAGAAAAGTTTCTCCAGGACGTCGCGCGTTGCGGCCCCTTGTTTTTTGGCGGTCTGAATCAGGCTGGTGATGACGCTGTGGTTGAGCGCCCCCGCCTCCGAGCGGTTGCCAAAGGTGAGTTTGCGCAGGATGACGCTGGGCCGCAGGGCTTGCTCGGCGGCGTTGTTGGTGGGCTGGCCGGCGGCGTGTTCGACAAAGGCCAGCAGCCGGTCGCGGTGCTTGATCAGGCGTTGGCGAAAGGTTTCCACCTCCGGTTCGGGCAGCGCCCGGCGGCAAATTCGATCCAGTTGTGTGAGCCAGCCGGCGCACCGCGGCTTTAAGGTGGTGGCCGGCTGACCGGCGTCAGCGGCCTGCTGTCGGGCGTGGCAAACGCCTTTAACCCAGTCGATCAAGGGTTGGAGAAAGTCCTTTGCCGTTCGGGAACGCCGACCCGGTTTGCACGGGGCGTTGGCCAGTTGTTCCTGGAGATCCTGGGCTTTGCGCAAGTGATGGGCCAGGCAGCTTTGCCGGTGGGCGGGTTGCACCAGATTGTAGGCGGCGTAATCGTCGGCGTGCAGCAGGCCCGCGTAGTTCTGGCCAATCAACTCCACGGCCACCTGCCCGGAGCGGTGCCGGTCAATGTGATGGCAACTGAGCTGCTCGTTGCCCGCATACCACAGGAAATAATTCACCCCGTCCACCCGCCAGTGGGTTTCGTCGGCGTGGAGCGTTTCGGCGACTTTGACTTTGGCGCGCAGGTCGTCGTAAAGATCCGCCGCCCGCCGGGTCAGTTGGCAATCAAATCCCAGGGTGGAGGCGGGCACGAAACGCAGGCCGAAGAGCTGCTCGAAGAGGCTCTGGACTTTGCGATAGGGAATGCCCACGCCGTAGCGCAGCCAGACAGCGGCGGCTTTGGCCACCGGACCGATGGCGGCCCCGCGCATTTCGTTGGGCCCGGTTTGATGAACGGGCCGTCCGCAGCATCCACACCAGGATTGGGCATGCTGGTATTCGGTGACCACGGTGCGCGGCACCAGCACGATGTCTTCCTGCCGGTGGGTGTGCCTTTCCGGATGGGGTGCCAGGCCGGGGGTGTGGCAGTGCGGACAGGTTTCGGGCCGGGGCACCGGGACGGTTTGATCCACGCGTTGGGGCTCGGGACGTGTCCAGCCTGGATGTCCCTTGGGTGCGCCACGCTTTTTGCGGCGCCGGGATCGGGAACCCTGAGCTCCCTGGGCAGGGTCATCAGCGTCCGCCTTATTGGGCTTGAACTGGCTGCGATGGCAGCGCTGGAGTTCGGCCAGTCGGGTTTCCAGTTCATCGATCTGCTCAACCAATTGGTCCACGCGCTGGCGCAGGTGTTGGTTCTCATCGCTCAAGAGCTGGTTCTGCCGCCGGATCGTTTCGACATTTTGCCCTTGCAGATGCGGACAGGCCAAATGATAGGGACAGGGTTGCCCGTAAAACTCATCGTAATGAGGTGGACGTTGAGCCATCGCAACGAAATCTCAAGGTTGGGCCAGCAACTGCGCCCGCCAGTGCCGGCACAGCGGCAACAGATAAACGTCTTTGACCCCGACCCGCAGTTGATGGTTGCGGTCCTGACGGCTGCGCCCGGTGGTGGCGCCCACGTGAGTCCAGTTGGCGGCCCGGTAACAGGCGCCGGTGAAGCGGTCGCGCTGCACGAAGGTCTCCAAAGCCACGACGGGATGTCCGTATTTGGCCTGCCAGTCAGCGGCAATGCGGCGGGCCACCCGGCCCAACACGTGGCTGGCCAGATGGGCAATCCGCACGCCCGGCAGAATGAGAAAACGGGTGTTGTTGGTCAGCCACTGAAGGCGTCCGGTGCGCTGGGCGGGCGACCACCCGATCCAGGCATCGCGGGCGGCGGCTTTCCAGGCCGCCGCCCCAAAGAGCAGGCAGGCCAGGGGTTGTCCGTCGGCGGCGCGCACCAGATACTTGAGGTTTTCGCCGACGGTGGTGCGCAGCCCCAGATAATGATGCTCCTGGAGCAACGCCGTGAACAGGCGCTGATCCGGCTCGTGCGCAGCGAGGCATTGGACCGAAATGGGCAGCACCGAGTTCAAGTCACCACACCGCGGGTCAGGCAGCGCGAACTCCAAGGGCAGGCAGGCGGGGCGCGGCTGGCCGCGGCGATGAGTCGCGGGGGGGTGGCGGCGAGCGGGCAAGGCGATCAAGCCACGTTGATGCAGCTTGAGCATCAGGGTGCGGGCGGCCATGTCCTTGAAGAGCCCGGCGTCGTTTTTCCAGTCCCACTGGGAGCAAAGAATCTGGGAGAGTTGTCGGCGGCTGGCTTGGGGATGGGCGGTGATGAGCGAGCGCACCTGCGCGAGGTGATCCGGGGTAAGGGCCCGGCCCTGAACGATCAGCGGTTCACTCATGCCCGGAGCCTGGCATCGCACCGCCTTGGAGTCCAGCGAAATCCGCTTCCCATTTCACTAAACTGTTACCGGACAGGAATGAAGCCCGAAACGACCCACGCGGTCACAACACTACGATCAGAGCGCGGTTATCCGGCCACAAAACACGATGGGAGCTCGGGCGAAATCCTGGAAACCATACGACGGCACTTCTGCCGTTTCTACGACAGCAAAAAAGTTCGCAACAGCCAGCCCCGGCGGGGCGGCATCTTTGTAGTATCCGCAATGGAAATGAATTCAAGCTCCGTCAGGAGCGGCATATGCCTCCCCTATGAAAGGGTCGTGAAAGGCACTCCTGCCGTTTCTATGACGCCAAAAAAGTTCGCAACACCTGCCCCGCCCCACAGCCCGTCTTCACGTCAATCCATTTCCCCGTTTGCCGGGACCGACCCCTTCAGGAAAGGCAGACCCCGCAATTATCGAAGCCTTAACTAAGGGCCATTCGGGACTGACACGTTTTTGGGGTCCACCTCACCGGACCAAGGCAAGACTATGGTTTGACCCCTACTTCGTTTCTAGTTTCCGAGGCGTTTCTGCTGACTTCAAATGCGCACCTTCTTCTCCCCACGCAATCTGCGATTGCCCCTCATTTGAACCATGTGC
>JBFZFE010000050.1:0-2542 GCA_041306525.1 Verrucomicrobiota bacterium
GTGGTTGTTGTCCGCGGTCGCCAGGCAGACTCCAGCGACCATCAACCCATAGCTGATCAAGATCATTCGTTTCATGCGTTCGCTCCTGGTTGGATTGAGAGACAGTAGAACGCCCACGCGCTGCGGTCAAACCAGGCACACGGCCGGCAACGACTCAACCATCAACGGCGGCGGGCGGGACCGAATGAGTAACCGCCTGAGGTGCGACCGCCACGCACCGTGCCGCGACCGCGGGGCGAGAGCTTGTGTTCCTCGAACAAAGGGGTGGCCAGATAGTTGAAATTCTCAAGTTTCAGACGCGGAATCGACTGACCGATGAACCGCTCGATGCCACGCAGATGATCGAATTCCTCGCTGGTCACCAACGTGAAAGCATCCCCGACCTTGAGGGCGCGCCCGGTACGACCGATGCGATGTACGTAGTCCTCCGGGTGCTGCGGCACATCGTAATTGATGACATGGCTGATATCCTCGACATCAATTCCGCGGGCGGCGATGTCGGTGGCCACCATCACCTCATACTTGCCGGACTTGAAGCCTTCCAGGGCCTCGATGCGCTCGCGCTGGGTGCGGTTGGAGTGCAGGGCGATGACGGCATGTTGATCGGCGCGCAAACGCTTCTCGATCTTGTCGGCTCCATGCTTCGTCCGACAGAAAATCAGCACGCTGTCGTAGTTCGTGCGTTCCAGCAAGGCGGCAAGCAGCTGGTATTTCTGTGTCGAGGCCACTGGATAGCAGGCATGCGTCACGGTTGAAGCGGGCGTGCGTGATGCGCCAATCTCAATGCGCTCAGGACTGCGCAAGGCCCACGCGGCGAGGCGTTCGATTTCTGGCGGGATCGTGGCGGAAAACAACAACGTCTGGCGCTCGCGCGGACACTTCTCCAGGATGCGGCGGACGTCGGGCATGAAACCCATGTCCAACATCCGGTCTGCTTCGTCCAGGATCAACATCTTCACCTCACGCAAGCTCAGGACGCCTTGCTGCATCAGGTCGAGCAACCGTCCAGGCGTCGCCACCACGACATCGACGCCGCGTTCCAGATCCTGCTTCTGCTGGCCGTAACCGACGCCACCAAACACAACCACGGTCCGCAAATCAGTGAAGCGGCCGTAATCGCGAAATGCCGTCTCAACCTGGGCCGCCAACTCGCGGGTGGGGACCAGAACAAGGCAACGCAGCGGACCGTGCGACTTGAGCAATGTGAGCACCGGCAAGGCGAACGCAGCGGTCTTGCCCGTGCCCGTTTGTGCCGAACCGATGATATCCTTGCCGCCCAGCACCATGGGGATTGCCCGCAGTTGGATGGGGGTTGGTTCGGTGTAACCCGCTGACTGCACGCCGCGTACGACTTCGTCCGTAAGACCCAATTGTTTGAAAGGCATGCAGCACTCTAGTCCGCGGGCGCCCCGCAACGCAAGGCAGCAGTTTGCTGCGCCGTCACGATCCAGCCGCCACCGAGAACCAAGTCGTCCCGATAGAACACAGCCGCCTGCCCCGGCGTGATCGCGCGCTGTGGTTCAGGCAACGTCACACGATAATTCCCGTCCGCGAGCAATGAAACAGCGGCCGGACAACCGCGATGGTTGTAGCGGATCTTGACCATGCACTCGAATGGTGGCGCGCTCGCAAGCCAGTTGCAGTTCGCCACCTCAAAGCTGTCGCGCATCAAAGAAGCCCGCGGCCCGGCAACCACCCGGTCAGTTGTGGGATCCAACGCGACCACATACAAGGGCTCCTTTTGTCCACCCAAGCGGAGCCCCTCCCGCTGGCCGATGGTGAAGTACTGAATCCCCTGGTGCTCACCAATCACTTTGCCGTCTTCGGTCACAATCTCACCGGGACGGTCCGGCAAATGGGCGCCCTCGCGCAGGAATCGACCATAGTCCTGCCCGGGCACGAAACAGATTTCCTGGCTCTCAACCTTGTCATGCGTTTTCAGGCCAAGTTCCCGGGCAATGGCGCGGGTTTGCTCCTTGGTCAATTCTCCGACCGGCATGTAGGCGTGCGCCAGTTGCGCCTGCGTCAGACCAAACAAGAAGTAACTCTGGTCCTTGACCGGATCGCCACCCCGACGCAGTTCAAAGCGCCCCCCCTCCCCCGCCACAATTCGCGCATAATGGCCCGTTGCCACGCAGTCTGCACCCAGCGAGCGGGCCTTTTCCCACATCGACCCAAACTTGATCTTGTTGTTGCAGATGACGCAGGGATTTGGCGTCCGGCCTTGCTGATATTCAGCGACAAAGTAATCGATGACATCACGCTGAAACGCCCCGATCTCATCAGCCACGTAATGGGGAATCCCGATTTTGTGGGCCACCATCCGCGCATCCGTGACCGCTTGCGGTCCACAGCACTTGTCCTCGGCCCGGCTCAAGCAGTCCTGCGGCCAATTACGAAACGTGACCCCAATGACGTCGAACCCCTGCTGTTTCATCAGGTATGCCGCCACGCTGGAGTCAACGCCTCCACTCATGCCGACACAAACCCGTTTGCTGGTGCTGCTCATCGGCGGCACTATAGCCCGTCAGCCTCGCGATGC
>JBFZFE010000051.1:0-3412 GCA_041306525.1 Verrucomicrobiota bacterium
AGCTGATCGAGATGCCTCGTTGCCGCTCCAGTTCCATCCAATCGGAGGTCGAAGCCCGCTGGTTCTTGCGCGCCGTGACCGAGCCGGCAAGCTGGACGGCGCCGCCATAGAGCAACAGCTTCTCCGTCATCGTCGTCTTCCCGGCATCGGGATGCGAGATGATGGCAAAGGTCCGTCGTTTGTTGATTTCCTCGAGGTGCGTCACAGGGCCGCCGAAGTTAGCAGGAATTGCCCGGCACGCAATGGCAGAACGCGGCTTGCTGGGGTTATCTGCGACGGCTATAGTGCATCGTATGTTGGATTGGGCACAATGCAGTGCGGTGGAACGCGATCCCGCCAAGCTCGGTGGCGAATGGGTTTTCAGGGGAACGCGCGTGCCGGTGAAGGCGCTCTTCGAGAATCTCGAAGCTGGTGCGACAGTGGGGCAATTTATCGAGTGGTTTCCGGGCGTGTCGCGGCAGCAGGTGGAGGCCGTTCTCGAACACACTGAACGCAGCCTTGCGGTGGCCTGAGCGCAATGCGAGTTCTCTTCGACCAGGGCGTGCCTGTCCCCCTCCGCCGAACTCTCGTCGGTCATGAAGTCACCACCGCCCACGAGATGAACTGGGGCCGGCTCCAGAACGGCCAGTTGCTTGCCGCTGCCGAAGGGAAGTTCGACGTACTCATCACGACCGACCAGAATCTGCGTTACCAGCAGAACCTTTCTGGACGGCGACTTGCGATACTGGTTCTGCCCACGACCAGCTGGCCGCTCATTCAGCGTCACTCCATAATGGTCGTCAAAGCCATGGAAAACCTGCATGGCAGCACTTACTGCGAACTCATTTTCCCGCCAGCCCGCTGATTCGAGACCATCGTGCCTGACGAACCACAACGCCCCGTGATCACCAAGGACCTCCTGCGCGAGCTTGGCGATTGGCGCGCGGAGAAACTGGGCCGCGAACTCGCCGCGGCGGGCGCGGTGTTGGAATGGCATTTCGAGCCCCCGTTCCTGCACGGCACCGTGCGCAGCGCTGGCGTGCCGGTCAAGACGCGCCTCAAACTCGGGCCGCGTGGGTTTGACTGCGAGAACCTCTGCTCGTGCCGGCAAGCTCGCGTCGAAGGCACGATCTGCGGTCACGCCATGGCGCTGGTGTTCGCGACGATGCAGACCAAGCCCGTTGCACCCAAAACCCAGCCGGCAACCTCGACGCCGGCGTTGCCAGCTCTCAAGCGCGTGCCGTTGGAGGAAGCGAGCGACGCCAATCCTGTGCTCGAAATAATGGTTCTCCTGCCACTCGATTTGCCCACGGCATGGCGCAGCGGTCAAATGCGGATCATCCTCGAAGGCCGCGTGGCCGGTAAGGGCAACTTCGTCCCGTTCGACACCATCTCGAAGGAACCGACCTACGCCGTCAGCGACGCCGACGAGCGTCTGCTTGCCGCCGGTAAGGCTGTCGGCGTCTGGATGCTGAAAGTCGCGGAGTACGACGCGTTCTTCACCGCGCTGGCCGGCCACCCGCGGGTTTGGCTGGGCAAACGGACGCCGATCCAGATCAACGCCGACAAGCCGCAGATCACCGTCGCGCTCCAGCCCAACGGCGAAGCTGTCGTGACCTGTCATGCCGAGCGCAGCGAGCAATCTCTGAACGGTTGGTCTTTCGACGGCCGTGTTCTGTCCCGCGCGTTGCCGTCGGGTTACCCGCCCGGCGAGCATCGGCTGACGCGAGCGGAGTTTGCCCGGTTCTATCAATTGGAGTTACCTTCCTTGGCTGCCGAGGTTACCGGGCCTATCGACAAACTGGAATTCGTCGAGAAACCAGCGCCGGTACGCGTCACCTTGGACGGCGCGCTTGCCGGGTTGAACCTGACTTTTGAATCTGCCGGCCAAACCGACTGGACTCCCGACGCCGACAATCCGTTCCTCTACTGGCGTTACCGGGCAGTGAACGATGCCGAAGTTGTGGCGGCAGGATTCGAGCGCCGGGAGAAAGATTACCGGCTCGCTGGCGAGATGCGCGTGGGTCATTTCCTCGCCAACACCTTGCCGGCTTGGGAACGGAAGTGGCAGGTTTCTTACGGACCGCAGTTTGCGAAGTTCCTGCGTCAATGTGACCGGATCGAGCCCGAGGTGAAGATTGCCGGTGCGAGCAACAACTGGCTCGCCCTCGATCTGGCCTACAAGAATGAAGCCGGTGCGTTGACGCTGAACTCGCAGGAGGTGCAGCGTCTTCTCCAGACCGGCACCGCGCATCAACGGCTGGCCAACGGGCGCGTGGCATTGTTGCCAACCGACGCCGTGAAGCAGTTCCAAGACGTGGTGTTTGACTGCGATGCCCGGCAAGCCGAGGGCGGGTTGCAGGTCGAACGCCGTTTCGTGCCGTATCTCGCCGAAGCGCTGCGGGATGGCGGCGTCAGAGCACGTTGGGAGGTGCCGTCGGCGTTCCGGCAAGTTGCGCCGCTGGCGTTACCGGATTTTCTGCGCTCGTATCAGCGCGACGGTGTGCAGTGGCTGCATTCGCTGAGTGAGAACCGGCTGGGCGGCATCCTCGCCGATGAGATGGGGTTGGGAAAGACAGTGCAGACGTTGGTGTGGCTCAAGGCGCTGAAAGCCAAGCCCACGCTGATTGTTTGTCCGACCAGCTTGCTGGCGAACTGGCAGGCGGAGATCGAGCGATTCACGCCGGAGATGAAGGCGTTGGTGCTGCACGGCAGTGACCGGCATCCGCGGTTCATGGAGATACCAGCGCACGACATCGTCATCACCTCTTACGCGCTGTTGCGGCGCGATCTGGCAGAGCACCAGAAGATCGAATGGCAGGCGGTGGTTCTCGACGAGGCCCAGCACATCAAGAACCGTTTTAGCCAGAACGCACAGGCGGTGAAATCGCTGCGCGCCAAACACCGGCTCGTGCTCACCGGCACGCCGATGGAGAACTCGCTCGGCGATCTCTGGTCGATCTTCGATTTCCTCATGCCCGGTTATCTCGGTCCGGCAACGGAGTTCCGCGACCGGTATGAGGTGCCAATCACGAAGCTCAAGGACGAAGCGGCACTGGGCCGGTTGCGCCAGCGGCTGCGGCCCTTTGTGTTGCGGCGCACCAAGTCCGAGGTCGCCAAGGAGTTGCCGGCCAAGATTGAGCAGGTGACCTGGTGCGAGTTGACGGGCGAACAACAGTCCGTTTACCAAGGCATCCTGGCGCAAGGGCGCCGCGAGGTGTTTGAGAGCGCGAAGGAATCGCAGCAGCGGCTCGCGGTGCTGACGACGTTGCTGCGGCTTCGGCAGGCGTGCTGTCACTTGGGCCTGCTCCCAACGGAACGCGAGTGGCTGGAGCCCTCGGCGAAACTGGCGACCTGTCTAGAACTGATCGAGGAAGCCAGCAGTGGCGGCCATCGGGTGCTGGTGTTCAGCCAGTTCGTGAAGTTGTTGAAG
>JBFZFE010000052.1:0-4591 GCA_041306525.1 Verrucomicrobiota bacterium
TCTGCGCATCGCCGATGTCCAAGTAGGCGGCGTACGGGGCGGGATTCGCGTTTCGTAACGCCAAATAGGCTTCGGCTGGTGAGACTTGGATTTCCGCCTGGAAGCGTTGCGACAAGTTCACTTGATAGATGTCACCGGCCGCAATGTATTCCTTGGCACGGCGCACGGCGGCACGGTATTGCGCCGGCGTGAAGTTGGCACGCAACGGCGCGCCACTCACGCCGCGGCTGGTCGCGCCCACCGGCAAGGACTCGAAACGCAGGATCTCGTCGTAAAACCCGAACCAGCAATCCGGCAACCCCAGGTCATCGACGGCGGTGGACGGCAATCGCTCAATCTGGTTCTTTAGGCCGTAACCAAAAAAACCGATGGCCGCTCCCGGTTGGCCGCGACGTTGTTGCAACAACTGATCAAGGACAGCAAAGACGTCGGCATCTTCCATTGCGCGGCCGGTAACCTCGACTTGTCGTCCTTTGGCCCGCACGACAAGGTCCGGCTCGGCGGCCATGAGTGAAGTTCCACCGGTGGCGTTGTCGAGCCAGACACAGCCACGGCGCGCGGCGTACGCGGCGAACAAACCCAGCGGCTCGGTTGGCGGCAAGCGGGTGGTCACGCCGCGGCACGCGCCTCAGTGTCGAGCCGTTGAAGGAGTTGCTCCAACAGCGCACGACGTTCCCGCAACGTCTCGCGGTATTGGCGCTCGGCATGGTGAATTTCCGAGCCCAAGTCGGTGTGAGCCGCACGGATGAGGTCGGTCAGTTCCTTGCGCTCGGTTTCATTCAGTACCAGTTGCATCATCCACCTCCATCGTTACGCCACAACTTGGCACTGCCGTCAGGCCGATGCAAACGTCAATAAATCCCGCACCACGGCTTCCTGCTTGCTGGGCGTGATGATGGCGGCATTGAGATGGTGGTCGTGGAAGATCGCGGCGCCCACTTCTTGAATCTGCTCGGCGGTGACGGCTTCGAGGCGCTGCTCGATTTCGTCGGGCGTTTCAATGTGGCCGTAGGCGAGCAGTTGTTCGCCAACCCACATCATCTGGTTGCTGCTGCTTTCGAGACCGAGACGCATCTGGCCGATGGCGTAGTCCTTGGTGCGCCGCAGTTCCCGGGCAGTCGGCGGTTGCCGGGAGATTTTGCGCAGTTCGCCCAGGATCAACCGCATGGCGCGCGGGAGGCGTTTGGTGTCCAGTCCCGCCGAGACAAGGAACGCGCCGGTATCGTCAAAGTAACTGCACGAGCTCTGGATCGAGTAAGCCAGGCCGTGGCGTTCACGGATGACTTGAAACAACCGGGAACTCATGTTCTCGCCGAGGATGACGCTCAAGAGCTTCAGCGCGTAGCGGCGCGGGTCGCGGCGCGAGAAACCGCGGACGCCGAAGGCGAGATGGGTTTGCTCGACGTCCTTGCTCAGAAAGTGCAGGCGCGGCTGGCGTTGTTCGTCGTTGGCGCGGGCAAAGCGTGGCGCGCCGCCGTTCTTGGTGAGCGGAAACGCCCGCGCGACCCGGGCAAGCACGTCGTCATGTTCACAGCGCCCGGCCACGGCGATGATGGTGTTGGCGGCGACGTATTTGCGGGCCTTGAATCCGAGCAGGACATCGCGGTCGGTCCGGTCCAGCGACTCAGGTGTACCGGCCAACGGACGGCCGAGGGGTTGGTTCGGCCACAACGTCTCGGTCAGCAACTCCTGGACGTAATGGTCGGGCTGGTCGCGGTACATCAGGAGTTCTTCCTTGATGACGGCGCGTTCCTTGGCGATGTCACCGGCCGCGAACTTGGGGTTCTGGTACATGTCGCTGAGCACATCCAGCAGGATGGCGAGATGGCGGTGGCCGGCCTTGGCGTAATAGCAGGTGTGTTCCTCGCCCGTGAAGGCGTTGAGGTAGCCGCCGATGCCTTCGACGGTCTGGCTGATCTGCTTGGCACTGCGCCGACGCGTTCCCTTGAAGAGCAAATGCTCGAGGAAATGCGAAACACCACTGTGCCGGGGTTGTTCGTAACGGCCGCCCACACCAATCCAGACGCCGAGCGCCACACTTTCCATGCTGGGCATCGGCGCGGTGGCAACGCGCACGCCGTTGGGGAGACGGGTTGATTGATACATGTCGTCAGTCTAGACGGTCACCGGCTGGGCCGGTTTGCCCTGCGTGATGCGCGCGACAAACTCCACAGCCTGGGCCGGGTCATCGGTCACGCAGATCAGATCGAGGTCGTTGGGAGAGATGAGACCCTCGGCACGCAGACGTTTCTGCATCCACTCAATCAAACCGTCCCAGTACTCATGTCCCATGCACACCACCGGGAAACGCGTGATGCGCTCGGTCTGGATCAAGGTGACCGCCTCGAAGAACTCATCGAGCGTGCCGAAGCCGCCGGGAAAGAGGATGAAACCGGAGGCGTACTTCACGAAACAGACTTTGCGGATGAAGAAATAACGGAAATGCAGGGGAAGATTCGAGAACGGGTTGGGCTTCTGCTCGTGCGGCAGCTGGATGTTCAGCCCAACGGAGACGCCACCGGCTTCAGCGGCGCCGCGGTTGGACGCTTCCATGATGCCGCCGCCACCACCGGTAATGACGGCGTATTTGTTCTGGGCCAACAAGGCCGAGGTGGCGCGCGCCTTGTTGTACCAAAGCGAGTCCACCGGCGTGCGCGCACTGCCAAAGACAGTGACCGCCCGGCCAATGTTGCTGAGCGACTCAAAGCTGTCGACGAATTCCGCCATGATGCGGAAGATGCGCCAGGGATCTTGTGCGGTGAAATCTGCCAATTCCCGGTTCGGGCCTGTGACCATGATGCCGCCACTAATAGCCTTCCTGCCCCGCGCCGTCAACGTTGGCCGCGCGCCGACGCGGCGGCTTCACATCAAACCCATCTCGCGCAGACTGACAAAATCCTGGTCCCGCCCCACCAACGGGCGTCCCATGATGATGTGGTCGTGCACCGCGATCCCGAGCAACTCACCGGCCTTGACCAAGCGCTTCGTGATGGCGATGTCCTCACTGCTCGGCGTCGGGTCGCCACTGGGATGGTTATGCGCGAGGATGACCGAGGCCGCCGAACTGACAATCGCCTCCTTGAAGACTTCCCGGGGCTCGACAATGCTCGCGTTCAACGAGCCGACCGAGACCGCGACCGATTTGATCAAGCCGTTCTTGGTGTTGAGCAGGATGATGCGGAACGACTCGCGATCCAGCAGCCGCATGTCCTCCCGCAACACCTCCGCGGCATCCGCCGGTGCGGTGATGGCCGGTTGCCGCTCCTGCGACCGGCCCCGCAGATGCCGGGCGAGGGCGAAGGCCGCCCGCAGTTGCGTGGCCTTGGTCTGCCCCACCCCCTTGACCTTCGCCACCAACTCCAAGGGCGCCCGCGCCAGCCCGTCCACCGTGCGAAACTCACGCAACAACTCCTGCGCAACCTGCACCGCCGACAAGCCTTTGGTCCCCGTCCGCAGCAAAATCGCAATCAGCTCGGCATCGCTCAGCGCCTCGGGCCCCAACCGCTGCAGACGCTCGCGCGGCCGCTCCGCCGTGGGCATGTCCCGGATCATGTAACGCAGCGCGGGCTTGGCCTCGCCGACTTGTGTCTCCGTCCCGGCAGTCGATTGGGAATCCATGCCGGCACACATACCATCCGCGAATCATGTGTCCAGCACAGAGTTTACCGGCCCGATTTTTCGCCGCCGCCCCTTGCTTCACCGGATTCGCCTTCTATGGTGCGGCCACGGAGAAAAACATGTCAGCGAATCAACAGCCCCAAATCATTGCCTGGTTGAAACCCACCTGCGGCTGGAGCAACGGCGTCCGCGCCACCTTCAAGAAATACCAGCTCGCCTACGAGGATCGCGACATCATCAACGACCCCGCCCACCGCGCCGACATGATCGCCCGCAGCGGCCAATCCCTCTCCCCCTGCGTCGAGGTCAACGGCCAGATCCTCGCCGACGTCAGCGGGGCCGAAGTCGAAGCCTGGCTCGTCCAGAACGGCTACATCCAGCGCAGCGACGCCCCGACCGAAGTCCCCAACAACTCCGCCTGCCAAAACCACGGCGGCACCGTCCCCCTGCGCTAACGTCTCGCCCCCGAAGCCGCTCGAACCGGTAGCATAGGCCTCCGTGCCTGTGCTATTTCGGTAACTGTGCCGTCGCGCATGCCTCGTGAGGCGCGTGCCTGTCGTTGCATGAGCGACGCGCCGCCGCGCCGCTCTTCAGGTGGGGAACGCCGCCCTCCGTGGCGGTCGCTGCCCACCGGCCTGCCGCCGAGGACAATGAGATCCGCCGTTCGCTAACCCCAACTCCGGGTTCACCACCAAGCCGCAAAGACACCAAGAAAGACATTAAATGAAGACGAAACTATGGATTGGCATCGCCGCGCTGGTGCCCAACCCAAAGTTCTCGCCCCCTCGGGCTCACTGGATGAACGCGCCAGCGTCTTGGACTGCTGGAGTGCTCTCCAGCTTTGGCTTGCGCGAAAGAACGCCAATCGCTCGCACGGCACGCCCAATTTACCAACTCAAGCCTCGCCCCCTCTGACTGCCATTCTCAGAGGCAGGCGCACCTGGTGACGTGGCCGTTGGCGCTTCTTTTGTCA